>NZ_JBFULZ010000064.1:0-20091 GCF_054049635.1 Cellulomonas sp. P5_C6
CCCAGACGGAGCGTGTCGCACGCGAGCGCGCCGCCGAGCGCGAGCGCGCACGGTCGCGGCAGGCCACCGTCGCCCAGGCCGTCCGCGACGGGGCCACGCAGGCGCTGGTGGTGCTGGACGAGTCGCTGCGGCGCGCGTCCGCCGAGCGCGACGCCGCCGAGGTCKCCCGGGGGGAGCGGGACCGCGAGGTCACGGCCGCCCGCGCCGAGGTGGACGTCCGCGCCGCCGAGCTCGCGCAGCTCACCGACGTCGCGCACCGGGACGAGGTCGCCCGCACGCAGCAGCGCCTGCGGATCGAGGCGCTCCAGTCGCGGGCGGTCGACGACCTCGGCCTGGACCCCGCCGTCCTCCTGGAGGAGTACGGCCCGCACCAGGACGTCCCCGTGATCCCCCTGCCGGGCGCGGAGGTCGACCCGGAGGCGCCGACCGCGGTGCCGTACGTGCGCGAGCAGCAGGAGAAGCGACTGCGCGCCGCCGAGCGGGCCCTGTCGCTGCTCGGACGCGTCAACCCGCTCGCGCTCGAGGAGTTCGCCGCGCTCGAGGAGCGTCACCAGTTCCTGGTCGAGCAGCTGGCGGACCTGAAGAAGTCGCGCACGGACCTGCTCGAGATCGTCAAGGAGATCGACGAGCGGGTCGAGCAGGTGTTCGCCGAGGCGTACCGCGACACCGCCGCCGCGTTCGACGTCGTGTTCCCGCGGCTGTTCCCGGGCGGCGAGGGTCGGCTGGTGCTCACCGACCCCGACAACATGCTGACCACCGGTATCGAGGTCGAGGCCCGACCCGCCGGCAAGAAGGTCAAGCGGCTGTCGCTGCTGTCCGGCGGCGAGCGGTCGCTGACCGCCGTGGCGCTGCTCGTCGCCATCTTCAAGGCCCGGCCCAGCCCGTTCTACGTCATGGACGAGGTCGAGGCCGCCCTGGACGACGCCAACCTGGGCCGGCTGCTCGAGATCTTCAAGGAGCTCCAGGAGGACTCGCAGCTCATCGTCGTCACGCACCAGAAGCGCACCATGGAGATCGCCGACGCCCTGTACGGCGTGACCATGCGGGGCGACGGCGTGACCACCGTGATCAGCCAGCGGATGCGCGAGGACGTCGCGGTCTGAGCAGCGGTGGCCCGTTCGGGCCGCTCGTCCGGCGTGTGGAGATTGTGTGCGGTTTGCCGCTCCCTGTGCGTGGGGCGCTCCCGCATCCAGGTTCGGCACGGACACTGGATGTCATGGCCATCCTCGTCGCGATCGTCCTGGCACTTCTCGTCGCCGCCGGCGTCCTCCTCGCCGCGAGCATCACCAGCTCCTCGCGCGGCGACGGCGAGTCGCCGCTGCAGGCCTTCCGCGGCGGCTGGGTGGCGCGCAAGCACCCCGACGCCGACCAGCGCGCGGCCGCCGCGGCCGCCTCGGTCGAGCCGGTCGACATGTCGCTGGCCCAGTTCCTGCGGGAGACGGTCGACGAGGGCGAGGCGTACCTGCAGGTGGACGACCTGGCCGCCACGCTGCAGCGGGCCCGTGACAAGGCCGTCGGGGTCCTGCCCGGCAACCATCGCCGCTGACGCGTCGGCTCGCTTCCGTAGCCCGCCGCCCGACAGACTGTCCCGGTGACCAACGAGACGCTCGAGATCCTCCTGGCCGCCGGCATCCCGACGGCCATCGCCGTCGCGCTGGCGACCGTCTTCGTGCGGCGACGCCGCGGCTCGACGACCGACGAGGCCCCGCCCGAGGTCGACGTGCCGGCCCAGGCGCCGGCCCCGACCGTCGAGACGCCCGCCGCCGAGACGGCGCCCGAGGTCGAGACCGCGCCCGAGGTCCTGCCCGAGGAGGCCGAGGCCGCACCGGCGCTCGACGTCCCGGCACCGACCGCCGGACGCCTGTCCCGCCTGCGCGACCGGCTCGCCCGTTCCGGGTCGCCGCTGGGCGCCCGGCTCCTCGCGGTGCTCTCCAAGGACCACCTCACCGAGGACGACTGGGACGAGCTCGAGGAGACGCTGCTGCTCGCCGACGTCGGCGCCGGTCCCACGGGCGAGCTCATCGACGCCCTGCGCACCCGCGTCCGGGTCGAGGGGCTCAAGGACCCCGCCCAGGTGCGTGCCGTCCTGCGCGAGCAGCTGCTCGCGCTCGTCGACCCGTCCCTCGACCGCAGCCTGCACACCGCGCCCGGCGCGGCGGCCGACGGCTCTCGGGTGCCCGCGGTCGTCCTCGTCGTCGGCGTCAACGGCACGGGCAAGACCACGACCGTCGGCAAGCTCGCCCGCGTGCTCGTCGCCGACGGCAGGACCGTCGTGCTGGGCGCCGCGGACACGTTCCGGGCCGCCGCCGCCGACCAGCTGCAGACCTGGGGCTCCCGGGTGGGCGTGCACACGGTCCGGTCGGACCGCGACGGCGCCGACCCCGCCGCCGTGGCCTTCGACGCCGTGCGCACGGGCCGCGCGGAGGGGATCGACGTGGTGCTCGTCGACACCGCCGGCCGGCTGCAGAACAAGGCCGGGCTGATGGACGAGCTGGGCAAGATCACCCGCGTGATCACGCGGGAGGCGCCGCTGTCCGAGGTGCTCCTGGTCCTCGACGCGACCACCGGCCAGAACGGTCTGAACCAGGCGCGCGTGTTCAACGAGGTGGCCGGCGTGACCGGCATCGTGCTGACCAAGCTGGACGGCACGGCGAAGGGCGGCATCGTCGTCGCCGTGCAGCGCCAGCTGGGTGTCCCGGTCAAGCTCGTCGGCCTCGGCGAGGGTCCGGACGACCTGGCCCCGTTCGACCCGGAAGCCTTCGTCGACGCGCTGCTCCAGGGCTGACGTTCCTGGACGACCGCTCACCACGAAACCGAACGTTTACCTGCGCGTGAGGTTTGTCACGTCGACGTAACGTCCCCCGTCCACGGCCGAAACCCGCCTCATCGACTGTAATCCCGACCAGCCACCCCCGGCTGGCGAGTGGAGAGGCGATCTCGATGGAATTCGCTTTGGACAGCGGGAACACGGCGTGGATGCTCACCGCCGCGTCGCTCGTGCTGCTGATGACGCCGGGGCTGGCGTTCTTCTACGGCGGCATGGTGCGCGGCAAGAGCGTCCTGAACATGATGATGATGAGCTTCGCGGCGATCGGCGTCGTCGGGCTCATCTGGGTGCTCTACGGGTACTCCGGCACGTTCGGCCCTGACCTCGGCGGCGGCTGGCTCGGCAACCCGTTCACGTACTTCGGCTTGCAGAACTTCACGGACGACGACAGCCTGATGGCGTCGACGGGCGTGCCGTTCCTCGTGGCCGCCGGCTATCAGGCGACGTTCGCGATCATCACGGTCGCACTCATCTCCGGCGCCATCGCCGACCGCCTGAAGTTCAGCGCGTGGCTGATCTTCTCGGCCATCTGGGTCACGGTCGTCTACATGCCGCTGGCGCACTGGGTGTGGGGTGGCGGCCTGCTGAGCGCGACCGGCATCACCGAGGGACTCTCGACCCCGATCGACTTCGCCGGTGGAACGGTCGTCCACATCGACGCCGGTGTCGCGGGCCTGGCGCTCGCCATCCTGCTGGGCCGCCGCAAGGGCTGGCCGAGGGAGCCAATGCGGCCCCACAACCTGCCGTTCGTCATGCTCGGCGCCGCTCTCCTGTGGTTCGGCTGGTTCGGCTTCAACGCCGGCTCGGAGTTCGGTGCCGACAGCACGGCCGGTCGCGCCTGGCTCAACACCATGCTCGCCACCTGCGTCGCCATGCTCGCCTGGCTCGCCACGGAGAAGCTGCGTGACGGTCACGCGACGTCGCTCGGTGCGGCGTCGGGCGTCGTCGCCGGTCTGGTCGCCATCACCCCGGCCGCCGCGGCGGTCGACACGTGGGGTGCGATCGCGGTCGGCCTCGTCGCCGGCGTGCTCTGCGCCCTGGCGGTCGGTCTGAAGTTCAAGTTCGGCTTCGACGACTCGCTCGACGTCGTCGGCGTGCACGCCGTCGGTGGCCTCGTCGGTACGCTCCTGATCGGCTTCTTCGCCACCGACAAGAACGGCGGCTGGTACCCGGACGGGGCCATGAACGGGCTCTTCTACGGCGGCGGGCTCACGCAGCTGGCCACGCAGGCCATCGTCGCGGGCTGCGCGGTGCTCTTCAGCTTCACGGCGACCTACGTCATCGCGCTCATCCTCAAGGCGACCATCGGTCTGCGGGTGTCCGACGAGGCCGAGGTCGGCGGTATCGACCTGGCTGTGCACGCTGAGACCGCATACGAGACGCTGGGCGTCGGCGCCCGTGTCGTGACGGAGGTGAAGTGATGACGAAGCTCGTGACGGCTGTCATCCAGCCGCACCGGCTGGACGATGTGAAGTCGGCCCTCGAGGCGGCCGGCGTCCGAGGTCTCACCGTGAGCGAGGCCAGCGGCTACGGCCGCCAGCGCGGTCACACCGAGGTCTACCGCGGTGCCGAGTACACGGTCGACCTGGTCCCCAAGGTCAAGATCGACGTGCTCGTGTCCGACGCCGACGTGGTCAGCGTGACGGACGTCATCGTCCGCGCCGCGCAGACCGGCAAGATCGGCGACGGCAAGGTCTGGGTCGTGCCGGTCGAGGACGTGGCTCGCGTCCGCACCGGTGAGCACGGCGACGACGCCCTCTGATCAGGACGGTCGACCGCCACACATGACACAGGAACGGCCGCCCGCGGGGGGCGCGGCCGCGAACGGGTCGCCCGAGGTCCCGCACCCCGCGATCGGGGTGCGGGACCTCCGCGTCGAACGGCTCGAGCTCGCCGCCGGCCTGACGGGCCCCGGCGCTGACGGCATCGCGCGCCGCGCCGCGATCGTCGAGCTGGTCGTCGGCCGGCTGCGCGAGCAGTGGGAGATCGCGACCCAGGGCGAGGACGTGTCCGGCATCGCGCTGGGCGCCGTCGGCAGCGTCGGGCGCGGCGACGCCAGTCCGGTCAGCGACCTCGACCTGCTGCTGGTGCACGAGGGGCGCGGGCACTCTCCGGAGGAGCTCTCGGCCCTGGCACAGAAGCTCTGGTACCCGATCTGGGACGCGGGGCTGGACCTCGACCACTCGGTGCGGTCGCTCGCGCAGTGCCGCCAGGTCGCGTCCAAGGATCTCCCGGCGGCGGTCGGGCTGCTCGACCTGCAGCCCGTCTCCGGCGACGTCGTCGTCATCGCCCGCGCCAAGTCCGCGCTGCTCGAGGACTGGCGCTCGGCCGCTCGTCGACGGCTCCCCGAGCTGCTCGCCTCCACCCGGCAGCGCGCCGAGCGCCACGGTGAGCTCGCCTACCTCATCGAGCCGGAGCTCAAGGAGTCGCGCGGCGGCATCCGCGACGCCGTCGTGCTGAGCGCGCTGGCCGCCACGTGGCTGACCGACCGCCCGCACGGCGCCGTCGACATGGCGTACGCCCACCTGCTGGACGTCCGCGACACGGTCCAGGTGGTGACCCGTCGGCACACCAACCGGCTGCTGCTCGCGGACCAGGACGAGGTGGCCGCGCGCGTCGGCTTCGACGACCGCGACGACCTCCTGGCGAGCATCGCCGAGGCGGCCCGCGTCATCTCCTACGCGCTCGACACCACCGTGCGCAACGCMCGYCAGGCCCTGCAGCGGCCGGCSCGCGCGACGATGCTGGTGCGCGGTCGGCGCACCGCCCCGCGCCTGCKGACGATCGCGGAGGACCTGGTCGAGCACGACGGCGAGATCGTGCTGGCGGTCGAGGCCCGCCCGGCGGAGGACCCGCTGCTGTCCCTGCGCGCGGCCGCGACGGCGGCTCGGACCGGGCTGAGCCTGTCGCCCGTCACGGTCGCGAGCCTCACGGCCACCCCGCCGTTGCCGACGCCGTGGCCCAAGGCCGCGCGGACCTACCTCCTGCAGCTCCTGGGGTCGGGACCCGCGCAGGTGCCCATCTGGGAGGCGCTCGACCTCGCGGGGGTCGTGACCACCTGGATCCCCGAGTGGGCGGCGGTGCGCAACCGGCCGCAACGCTCGTCGATCCACCGCCACACGGTCGACCGGCACCTCGTGGAGGCGGTCGCGCGGGCCGGCCGCGACAAGCGCGTGGTCGAGCACGGCGACACGCTGCTCCTCGCGGCCCTGCTGCACGACATCGGCAAGCGGGCGGGCGCCGGCGACCACTCGATCGAGGGCGCGCGGCTCGCGGGACCGATCGTGCTGCGGATGGGGTTCGACGACCAGATGGCCGCMGACGTCACGCGGCTCGTGCGCGAGCACCTCACCCTGTCGGAGCTGGCCACCACGGCGGACCCGGACGACCCGACGACGATGGCGCGCCTGCTCGACGCCGTCGACCACCGCCCGGACATGCTGGTCCTGCTGCGCGCGCTGACCGAGGCGGACGCGGGCGCCGCCGGCCCGCAGGCGTGGAGCACGTGGCGCGCCACGCTCGTCGACGACCTGACGGCACGGGCCACCCGTGAGCTGGCGGGTACGCTAGGCCGTCCGTGAAATCGTAAGAACCCCCGAAGCGTGAGGACCGCCAGGTGTTCGCCACCCTGTCCGACCGACTGACGTCGACCTTCAAGAACCTGCGTACCAAGGGCCGTCTGTCCGAGGCGGACATCGACGCCACCGTGCGCGAGATCCGCCGGGCGCTGCTCGACGCCGACGTCGCCGTCCCGGTCGTCCGTTCGTTCACCGGTGCCGTGCGCGAGCGCGCGCTGTCGGCCGAGGTGTCCGGTGCGCTCAACCCGGCGCAKCAGGTCGTCAAGATCGTCAACGAGGAGCTCGTCGCCATCCTCGGTGGCCAGACGCGCACGCTGAACCTCGCCAAGAACCCGCCGACCGTCATCCTGCTCGCAGGTCTGCAGGGTGCCGGCAAGACGACGCTCGCCGGCAAGCTCGCGCTGCACCTCAAGGGGCAGGGACACACCCCGCTGCTGGTCGCGGCTGACCTGCAGCGGCCCAACGCCGTCACGCAGCTCCAGGTCGTGGGGGAGCGTGCCGGCGTCCCGGTCTTCGCCCCGCACCCCGGCAACCAGGGCAGCGACGACGTCATGCCGTTCGGTGCCGACCCGGTCGCGGTCGCCCGCGAGGGTCTCGCGACGGCCAAGTCCAAGCTGCACGACGTCCTGATCGTGGACACGGCCGGCCGCCTCGGCGTCGACGCCGAGCTGATGCAGCAGGCGTCGGACATCCGCGACGAGCTGGACCCCGACGAGATCCTCTTCGTCATCGACGCGATGATCGGTCAGGACGCGGTCACCACGGCGCAGGCGTTCCAGGACGGGGTCGGGTTCACCGGCGTCGTGCTGACCAAGCTCGACGGCGACGCGCGCGGTGGTGCCGCGCTCTCGGTGGCCAGCGTCACCGGCAAGCCGATCATGTACGCGTCCACCGGTGAGAAGCTCAACGAGTTCGAGGTGTTCCACCCGGACCGCATGGCGTCCCGGATCCTCGACATGGGCGACATCCTCACGCTCATCGAGCAGGCCGAGAAGGCGTTCGACGCCGGCCAGGCCGAGGAGATGGCGGGCAAGCTCGCCGCCGGCCAGGACCTCACGCTCGAGGACTTCCTCGTGCAGATGCAGCAGCTGCGCAACGCGGGCCCGCTGAAGAAGATGATGGGCATGCTCCCCGGCATGGGGCAGATGCGGGAGGCGCTCGACAACTTCGACGAGCGCGAGGTCGACCGCATCGAGGCGATCATCCGGTCGATGACCCCSGCCGAGCGCCGCACGCCGCGGATCATCAACGGGTCGCGCCGCTCGCGCATCGCCGCSGGCTCGGGCACCAAGCCSAGCGACGTCAACCAGCTGCTSGAGCGCTTCGACGGCGCGCAGAAGATGATGAAGCAGATGGCCAAGGGCGGCGGCATGCCGGGCATGCCCCCGGGCATGGGCAACCTGCCGGGCATGGGCGGCAAGAAGTCGCGCGGCCGCCAGGCGCCGGCCCGCAAGGTCAAGGGCAAGTCGGGCAACCCGGCGCGCCGCGCCGAGCAGGAGCGCGGCATCACGAGCCGTCCTGCGGCTCCGGCCGGCTCCGCGTTCGGGATCGCCCCGACGCAGCCCGAGGCCGCCCCCACGGAGCTCGAGCTGCCTGCCGGTCTGGACCGTTACCTCGGCGGACGCTGAGGGTTCGGTGCTCCTCCACCTGCGCGGCACCGTCGTGCTCGACGACGAGCGCGAGGCGGGTGACGCGTGGGTGGTCGACGGCCGTCTCACGTTCGAGCGGCCGGCTTCGGTTCCGGATGCCGTGCTCGAGGGATGGATCCTGCCCGGCCTCGTCGACGTGCACTGCCACATCGGCCTGGCCTCGGACGGCCCGGTCGACGACGGGACCGCGGAGAAGCAGGCGCTCGCCGACCGCGACTCCGGGGTGCTGCTCGTCCGCGACGCAGGCTCTCCTGCCGACACCGGGTGGGTGCACGCCCGCGACGACCTGCCGCGCCTGATCCGCGCGGGGCGGCACCTCGCCCGCCCCAAGCGGTACCTGCGGCACTACGGCCGAGAGCTCGCCGACGTCGCCGAGCTCCCGGGCGCCGTCCGCGAGGAGGCCGCGCGCGGCGACGGCTGGGTCAAGCTGGTCGCCGACTGGATCGACCGCGACCTCGGCGCCGGCGGCGACCTGCGCCCGCTCTGGCCGRCCGACGTGCTCGCCGACGCCGTGGCCGCCGCACACGCCGCCGGCGCCCGCGTGACCGCCCACACCTTCGCCACGGAGGCGCTCGACGCGCTGCTCGACGCCGGCGTCGACTGCCTGGAGCACGCCACGGGCGCGACGCCCGACCAGATCGACCGCATCGCCGCCGTCGGGATCCCTGTCACCGCAACCCTGCTGCAGATCGGTCAGTTCGAGGCCATCGCCGCACAGGGCTCCCGCTACCCGCTGTTCGCCGCCCGGATGCGCGCGCTCCACGAGCACCGGTACGCGCTGGTCCGCGACCTGCACGACGCGGGCGTGCCCGTGCTCGTCGGCACCGACGCGGGCGGGACGATCGGGCACGGCCGGATCGCCGACGAGGCCGCCGAGCTGGTCCGCGCCGGGCTCCCCGCGCGCGAGGTGGTGGCCGCCGCCAGCTGGCGGACGCGCGCGTGGCTCGGCGCCGAGGGGCTCGACGAGGGGGCGAGCGCGGACGTCGTCGTCTACGCCGAGGATCCCCGGGCCGACGTCCGGGTCCTCGCGGACCCGCGCGCGGTGGTGCTCCGGGGAGAGGTTGTCGTCGACCGCCTGTGACCTGCGGGACATGGTTGGGAGCGGCCCGCCGCATCTGGCACAATGGTCGGCTGTACCCGGCGCTTGCAGCCCCTCTACCTGCATTCGTCGTGTCCCCGACCAGACCTGCGCGCCCAACCCCACGGGCCATGCGCGGCGAGGTCACCACAGCAGACATCAGGAGAAGACCACACCGTGGCCACCAAGATCCGCCTCAAGCGTCTCGGCAAGATCCGCGCTCCGTACTACCGCATCGTCGTCGCCGACTCGCGCACCAAGCGCGACGGCCGCGTGATCGAGGAGATCGGCAAGTACCACCCCACCGAGGAGCCCTCGTTCATCGAGATCACCTCGGACCGTGCCCAGTACTGGCTCGGCGTCGGCGCGCAGCCGACCGAGCAGGTCGAGGTGCTCCTCAAGATCACCGGTGACTGGCAGAAGTTCAAGGGTCTCCCGGGCACCGAGGGCACCCTGCGCACCAAGGCCGACAAGGTCGACCCGAAGGCCGCCATCGACGCCGTCGCGCTCGACGCCGAGAAGGCCAAGGCCAAGGCGTCGGAGAAGAAGGCCGCCGCTGCTGTCGAGGCTCCGGCCGAGACGGTCGAGGACGAGCAGGCCTGATGCTCGCCGACGCTCTCGAGCACCTGGTGCGTGGCATCGTCGACCACCCGGACGACGTCCGCGTGAACGCGTCGACGCTGCGTCGTGGGGACCTGCTCGAGGTGCGCGTGCACCCCGACGACCTCGGCCGGGTCATCGGCCGCGGTGGTCGTACGGCCCGCGCCCTGCGCACCGTCGTCGGCGCGCTCTCGACGGACGGCGCGGTCCGTGTCGACGTCGTGGACGTCGACCGGCGCTGACCGACGCGCGCTGACTGATCGCGCAAGGCCCGGTCCCCTAACCTGGGGACCGGGCCTTCGCCATGACCGATGAACCGTGCCCCAACGTGAGGACTCCCATGCAGCTGACCGTCGCGCGGATCGGCCGTGCCCACGGCCTGCGCGGAGAGGTCGCCCTCGACCTGCGCACCGACAACCCCGACGAGCGGTTCGTCGTCGGGGCCGTGCTGTCCACCGAGCCCGCCGCGCGCGGCCCGTTGACGGTCGTCGGCACACGGACCCAGCAGGGCCGCTGGTACGTGACGTTCGCGCAGATCAACGACCGGACCACGGCCGAGGCGATGCGCGGCACCGAGCTGGTCGTCGACGAGGACACCTCCGACGAGGACGACGCCTGGTACCCGCACGAGCTCGCGGGCCTGCGCGCGGAGCACGTCGAYGGCCGGGTGCTCGGCGAGATCATCGGCCTCGAGCACCTCCCTGCCCACGACATGCTCGTCCTCCGGGAGCCCGACGGTGCGCGCACGCTCGTGCCGTTCGTGCGCGCGATGGTCCCCGTGGTCGACGTCGCCGGCGGTCGTGTGGTCCTGGACCCGCCGGGCGGCCTGCTCGCCTCCGACGCGGCCAACCTGGTGGTCTCCGACGAGACGGTGTCACCCCGAGACGCAGACGACTGACGTGCGCATCGACGTCGTCTCGATCTTCCCCGAGTACCTGGCCCCGCTCGAGCTGTCCCTGGTGGGCAAGGCGCGCACCGGCGGGCTGCTCGACCTGCGCGTCCACGACCTGCGGGACTGGACGAGCGACCGCCACCGGACCGTCGACGACACCCCGTTCGGCGGCGGCGCCGGGATGGTCATGCGGCCCGACGTGTGGGGGACCGCCCTGGACGAGCTGGTCGACGACGGCACGCACCTCCTGGTGCCGACGCCGTCGGGCGAGCCGTTCACGCAGCGGACCGCCGAGGCGCTGGCGGGGGAGAGCCACCTCGTCCTCGCGTGCGGCCGGTACGAGGGGATCGACGCGCGCGTGGCCGAGCACTACCGCTCGCGGGTGCGGGTGACCGAGTTCTCGCTCGGCGACTACGTGCTCAACGGGGGAGAGGTCGCGGCGCTCGTCGTGGTCGAGGCGGTCGCCCGGCTGCTGCCCGGTGTCGTCGGCAACCCGGAGTCGCTGGTCGAGGAGTCGCACGGCGCGGCCGGCCTGCTGGAGTACCCGGTCTACACCAAGCCGCCGACGTGGGCCGGGCTCGACGTCCCCGACGTGCTGCTGTCCGGGCACCACGCCCGGATCGCGCGCTGGCGGCGTGACACGGCTCTGCAGCGCACCGCCGAGCGCCGTCCGGACCTCGTCGGAGCCCTGCGGGTCGACGAGCTCGACGCGCACGACCTCGCGCTGCTCGCGACGCTCGGCTGGACGCCGGTCGACGGACGCCTGGTCCAGGACTCGATTACCTGACGGTCGGGCCGGTGTGGCAGACTGGTCCGTTGGTGCGCGCAGGTCGCGTCTCTGCCACAGGGGAGACGAATCACGACCACCCGGGGATCGCCCGGACGCACCGGACCACCAGACCAAGGACGCCGGTCCTGCCCTGCGGGGCGGCCGTGACGTCCTCGACGACGTTCCTGACCTGTGGCAGGGCGGGGAAGTGACATCACATGCACACGCTCGACAGTGTCGACGCAGCATCGCTGCGCACCGACATCCCGGCCTTCCGCGCCGGTGACACCCTCAAGGTCAACGTCAAGGTCGTCGAGGGCAACCGCTCGCGCATCCAGGCGTTCCAGGGTGTCGTCATCCGTCGCCACGGCGACGGCGTCCGCGAGACGTTCACGGTCCGCAAGGTCAGCTTCCAGGTCGGCGTCGAGCGCACGTTCCCCGTGCACTCCCCGAGCCTGGAGTCGATCGAGGTCGTGACGCGCGGTGACGTGCGCCGCGCGAAGCTGTACTACCTGCGCAAGCTCCGCGGCAAGAAGGCCAAGATCAAGGAGAAGCGCGAGTTCGCTCCCGCTGCCAAGAAGGCCTGAGCCTTCCTGTGCGACGTCCCGACGGGCGGTCACCGATCCGGTGGCCGCCCGTCGGCGTCCCCGGGCGGCGCCGGTGCTGGTCACGCCCGGATGCACCCCGCGGGCACGGGTCACGACGGCGCGAGCGTGCGAACCGGGGCGAATCTCGGCCGCCGGTCGTGTGCGCGTCAKGGCGTCCCGCGTGCGAGAGTGTGCGGGTGATCGACCGACCCGCCCGAGACCTCGACGAGGACTCGTCGCCCACGTCGTGGCCGGGCCAGGCGGCCCCGAGCGGCGAGCCGGCCGGTTCCGCGCCCGGGCTCCCGGACGTCACCGAGGCGGCGGGGGACGGGTCGTCCGAGCCCCCCGCGTCCAGCCGACGGCACGCCGCCGCCCGCCGTCCGAGCGGGGCGGGCTCGCTGCTGCGCGAGACGGTGATCATCCTCGTCAGCGCCATCGTCCTGTCGCTGCTGGTCAAGACGTTCCTGGTGCAGGCGTTCTTCATCCCGAGCCAGTCGATGCACGACACCCTGATCGAGCACGACCGCATCCTCGTCAGCAAGCTCACGCCCGGACCGTTCGACCTGCGCCGCGGGGACATCGTCGTCTTCAAGGACCCGGGCGGGTGGCTGCCTGCCGACGTCGCCCCCGACCCCGGTCCCGTGCGCGGTGCGATCAACGACGCCCTGACCTTCATCGGGCTCTACCCGGCCGACGCCAACGAGCACCTGGTCAAGCGCCTCATCGGGCTCCCCGGCGACCACGTGGCGTGCGCGGGGCCGGGCGAGCCGGTCACGGTGAACGGCGTCCCGCTCGACGAGCCGTATCTCGCCGYCGGCGTGCAGCCCTCCGACATCGCCTTCGACATCACCGTGCCCGCGGACAGCATCTGGGTGATGGGCGACAACCGCTCGCACTCCTCCGACTCCCGCTACAACCAGGGCAAGCCCGGGGGCGGCTCCGTGCCTATCGCCAACGTGGTCGGCATGGCCTTCGTGACCGTCTGGCCGATCGAGCGCGTCGGGCTCCTGCACAACCCCACCAGCACGTTCGCGGACGTGCCCGACCAGCCGTGACCGTGCTCGAGGCGTCCCGTCGCCCGGCAGCGCCGCGACCGGCGCCGCACCTGCGGCACGAGCGGCTCCTCCTGCGCGACGGTGCGCGGCTGCTGGCGGGGATGGACGAGGTCGGCCGAGGGTCGCTCGCGGGTCCCGTCAGCGTCGGCGTGGTCGTCGTCGACGCGACGACGCGGTCGGCCCCCAAGGGTGTCGCCGACTCCAAGCTGCTCGCACCGGCGGCCCGGACGAGGCTGCTGCCCGCGCTCAGCCGGTGGGGCGTCGCCCGTGCCGTCGGGCACGCGAGCGCCGACGAGATCGACGCGATCGGGATCATCGCCGCGCTGAGGCTCGCCGGGAACCGCGCGCTGGCCGCGATCGCCGCGACGATCGGCCCCGTGGACGTCGTGCTGCTCGACGGCTCCCACGACTGGCTGAGCCGCCCCGCCCAGGCCGACCTCTTCACGCTCGACGACGAGCCCGAGGCGCCGGCTCCCCGGGTGCACATGCGTGTGAAGGCCGACCGGACGTGCGCGTCGGTGGCGGCGGCGAGCGTGCTGGCCAAGTGCGAGCGTGACGCGCTGATGGTCGGGCTGTCGGCCACTCACCCCGCCTACCGCTGGGACGAGAACAAGGGCTACGCGTCGCCCGAGCACATGGCCGCCCTGCGCGAGCTGGGTCCGAGCGTCCTGCACCGACGCTCGTGGCGGTTGCCGGGGACCGGGGACGACCAGCTCCCCGACGACGACGCGTTCTGACGGTTCGCCGCGTGGCGTCGCGCGGCCGCGGGCTCGGGCATGGGGGATGATGTCCCGGTGAGCGCGGAGGACCTGGAGAACTACGAGACCGACATGGAGCTCGCGCTGTACCGCGAGTACCGCGACGTCGTGGGGCTCTTCTCCTACGTCGTGGAGACGGAGCGGCGGTTCTACCTGGCCAACCAGGTGGACCTGCAGGTGCGGTCCGCCGCCGGGGAGGTCTACTTCGAGCTGACGCTCGCCGACGCCTGGGTCTGGGACGTGTACCGCTCCGCCCGGTTCGTGAAGTCGGTGCGCGTCGTGACGTTCAAGGACGTCAACGTCGAGGAGCTGGCCAAGGCCGAGCTGGATCTCGGGGGCAGCGCGGGCTTCGCCCGCTGATCGGCGCTCGCCGAGGCGTCCACAGCCCACGCGGCTGACTCCCTCCCGCACAGACCGCCGTCCGGCCGTCGACGCCCGGTCAGGGGCTGGCAGCGTCGTGCGCGGAGGTGGTCCGGTGCGCGCGAAGGACGCAGTGGGGCGGTACGGCGAGGACGTGGCGGAGGCGCACGTCCGAGATCGCGGCTGGGACGTGCTGGACCGCAACTGGCGGACCCGGGACGGTGAGCTCGATCTCGTCGCGCTCGACGGGGACGAGCTGGTCGTCGTGGAGGTCAAGACCCGGCGGTCGATCTCGTTCGGGTACCCCGCGGAGGCGGTGACCGCACGCAAGCTCGCGCGGGTCCGGCGGCTCGCGGCGCAGTGGCTGGCCGCGCACGACGTGCACCCGAGGTCGGTCCGGATCGACGTCATCGCCGTGATCCTCCCGGCGCGGGGCGCCGCGCAGATCGACCATCTCGTCGGGGTGGTCTAGGTGGTGCTGGGGCGCACCCTGGGCGTCGCGCTGGTGGGCCTGACCGGCCACGTCGTGGAGGTGGAGGCTCATCTGGCGCCGTCGCTCCCGGCGTTCACGCTGGTGGGCCTGCCGGACGCCTCGCTGGCGGAGTCACGGGACCGGGTCCGGGCCGCGGTCACCTCCTCGGGCCTCGCGTGGCCCAACCGGCGCATCACCGTCAACCTCTCGCCCGCCACCCTGCCGAAGTCCGGCTCGGGGTTCGACCTCGCGATCGCCGTCGCCACGCTCGCCGGTGCGGAGGCGATCGACGCGGCCGCGACGGTGGGTGTGGTGCACCTCGGCGAGCTGGGTCTCGACGGCCGGCTCCGCCCGGTGCGGGGCGTGCTGCCCGCGGTCGCGGCAGCGGTCGCGGCCGGTCGGCCACGAGTGGTCGTCGCGGAGGCGAACGCCGCCGAGGCGCGGCTGGTCCCCGGGGCGCAGGTGATCGGTGCCGCGAGCCTCGCGCAGGTGGCCGCCGGCTACGGGGCCAGTCTCGACGTCCCCGCGGTCGCGGCGGTGGCCACCGACGCCGTCGCCGCCCGGCCGGACGCCGCCGTCCTGGACCTCGCCGACGTCGTGGGTCAGCCGGAGGCCCGGGCCTGCCTCGAGGTCGCGGCGGCCGGCGGCCACCACCTGCTGATGGTGGGACCGCCCGGCACGGGCAAGACCATGCTGGCGGCCCGCCTGCCCGGTCTGCTGCCCGACCTCTCCGAGGCGGACGCCGTCGAGGTCACGGCGGTGCACTCCGTGGCGGGCGCGTTCGACCCCGGTGGCGGCCTCCTGCGCCGACCGCCCTTCGAGGACCCGCACCACACCGCGACCCCGGCGAGCGTGGTGGGCGGGGGCTCGGGCATGCCGCGGCCCGGCGCGGCGTCGCGGGCTCACCGGGGGGTGCTGTTCCTGGACGAGGCCCCCGAGTTCTCCACCGCGGTGCTGCAGACCCTGCGTCAGCCGCTGGAGCACGGCGAGCTCGTGCTGCACCGCGCCGCCGGCACCGCTCGTTACCCTGCGCGGTTCCAGCTCGTCCTCGCCGCCAACCCGTGCCCGTGCGGCCAGGCGGTGGGCAAGGGGCTCGCGTGCACGTGCCGTGCCGAGCAGCGGCGCCGCTACTTCGGCAAGCTGTCCGGGCCTCTGCTGGACCGCGTGGATCTCCAGGTCGAGCTGGGACTGTCGCGGGCAGGTGCGTCGGCCGGGGAGTCGACGACCGTTGTCGCCGCGCGGGTGGCCGGCGCGCGCCTGGCGCAGGTCGAGCGGCTCGCGGGCACGCCGTGGCGCACCAACGGGGACGTCCCAGGCGGGTGGTTGCGCGACCGGCTCGGCGCCGACCGGTCGCTGGTCTCCGACCTCGACCGCGCGCTCGATCGCGGCACGCTGAGCCTGCGGGGCGTCGACAGGGTGCTGCGCGTCGCGTGGACCCTGGCCGACCTGGCGGGGCGCGCGGCTCCCGGGCGTGCCGATGTCGGTCAGGCGCTGCTGCTGCGTACGCGCGGGCACGGCGCATGAGCGACGACACGGCCGACGTGCTCGCGCGCACGACGTGGAGCGCGCTGGTGGAGCCGGGGGACACGGTCGCCGGAGCGCTGGTCGGGCTCCTGGGTGCCGCGGAGGCGCTCGCGTGGGTCCGGGCCGCGGTCGACGCGGGAGGTCGGCCCGATGTCGGTCGGCTCGACGAGGGTCGGGGACCGCTCGCACCCGCGGACGTCAGCAGGATCGGTCGGGCGCTGGAGCGCTGGGCGGCCCGGTTGCCCGACTGCGACCCGCTGCGCGACCTCGAGCGGCTGTCCCGGCTCGGTGGTGCGGTCCTGGTCCCGGGGGACGCCCGGTGGCCGAGCGCGCTGGACGACCTCGGCGCGGAGGCCCCGTTCTGCCTGTGGGTCCGGGGCGAGCTCGATCTCGCGACGTCGACGGCGCGGAGCGTGTCGATCGTCGGATCGCGTGCCGCGACGTCCTACGGCGAGCGGGTCGCGTTCGACCTCGCCGACGGCGTGGTGGGTGCGGGCGTCTGCGTCGTCTCGGGCGGCGCCTACGGCATCGACGCGGCGGCTCACCGTGGTGCGGTCGCCCGCGGCGGGCCGACGCTCGTGGTGCTCGCCGGCGGGGTGGACCGGGCCTATCCGGCCGGCAACGCCCGCCTGCTCGAGGCGGTGGTCGCCGGCGGGGGAGCGCTGGTCTCGGAGGTGCCACCGGCCAGCCTGCCCACCAAGAGCAGGTTCCTGCAGCGGAACCGGTTGATCGCCGCCGCGGGCCGGGCGACCGTCGTCGTGGAGGCGGCATGGCGTTCGGGGGCGATGAGCACCGCGCACCACGCCGCCCGGCTCCTGCGTCCCGTCGGTGCGGTGCCCGGCCCCGTGACGTCGATGGCGTCGGCGGGCTGTCACCGCCTGCTGCGGGAGGGCGTGGCCGTCTGCGTCACCGACGCCACCGAGCTGCGCGAGCTCGCGGCCCTCAGCACGGCGGACCTCGCCGCCGCCGTCGCGGCCGAGCGGGCCGCCGACGACCGGGCGTCGCGTCCGAGCGACGGGCTCGACCCGGTGTCCCGGCGCGTGCTCGACGCGATGCCGCGCCGCGTCCCGGCCGACCTCGACCGCGTGGCGAGCGTCGCGGGCGTCTCCGTGGCCGAGGCGCGGGGGGCTCTGGGCGTCCTCGAGCTCGACGGCTGGGTGGTGCGGCGGGACGGCGGGTGGTCGGCGGTGAGTCGTTCCTCACCATGACGGCCCAGGCGTTGTCCAGAAGGCGCGCCGAAAAGGACTTCTTGAGTGCAGGGGTGAGGCGATCCGCGGGTGAAAAAATCGCGCAACCGGGCATTTCTTGGTCGGCGAATCGGACATTGCGCCGGGATTCGCCCAACGTTAGGCCGGCCAGGTGAATTCACTGCTTGTTCCCGGCTGTGTTTCAGGTCACCGTACTCACATGGACGTGGCCGAGATCACTGCAGGGGCGCCGAATCGCGTGCGCCTCCTGTCGGAGTTCTCGGCGCACCTGGGTGCCCAGCGCGGATTGTCGGCGCACACCATCCGCGCCTATGTCGGGGATGTCGACCTTCTTCTCGGCTATGCGTCGCGGCACGGCCGGACAACTCTCGACTCGATCGATCTCGCTGTCCTGCGCGGCTGGCTCGCCTCCATGGCGACCACGCAGCGCAGCCGCGCGACCCTCGCCCGCCGAGGCGCCGCCGTCCGCACGTTCTTCGCCTGGGCCACCCGCACGCACCGGATCCCGGTCGACCCCGCGCTTCGTCTCGCGACCGCCCGGACCGCCTCGCCCCTGCCGACCGTCCTGCGCGTCGAGCCCGTCACGCAGATGCTCGACCTGGCCCGTGACCGTGCCGCCGACGGCGACGCGCTCGCGATCCGCGACTGGGCGCTCCTCGAGCTCCTCTACGCCACGGGCGTCCGCGTCGGCGAGGTCTGCGGCGCCGACCTGGGCGACCTGGACGTGCACGAGCGGACGCTGCGGGTCGTCGGCAAGGGCGACAAGGAGCGGGTCGTCCCGTTCGGCAAGCCCGCCGCGACGGCGCTGAGCGCCTGGCTCGAGCGTGGCCGCCCGCAGCTCGTCCACCCCGCCTCGCCGCCGGCCGTGTTCCTCGGCCTGCGCGGCGGGCGTCTCGACCAGCGCCAGGCGCGCACGGTCGTCCACCAGTCCGCCGCCCTCGCGGGCGTCGACGACGTGGCGCCCCACGCGCTCCGTCACACCGCAGCGACCCACCTTCTCGAGGGTGGGTCCGACCTGCGCAGCGTCCAGGAGCTCCTCGGCCACGCCAGCTTGGCCACGACGCAGCGCTACACGCACGTCTCCGCCGACCGACTGCGGTCGGCGTTCCAGCAAGCGCACCCCCGAGCATGACGCACAAGATGGAGTCGACGATGACGACGCAGCTGGACGCCGCCTTCCCGGTGCGCACCCGTATGACGAGCACGGCCCCCGAGGGCGTCATCCCGCAGCCGTGGCCGTCGTCCGGCGACCAGCTCGCCGCGCCGACCGTCCCGATCACGCGCGGGGTCCCGACCCCTCGCGGCCCGGTCGCTCCGAGTCGTTCGGTCGAGGAGGTCGACGCCCTGTGGTCGGACTACAAGGCGACGGAGTCCCCCCGGGCGCGTGAGGGCCTGATCCTGCACTACGCCTCCCTGGTGTCGGCGGTCGCCGGCCGGGTGGGGATGCGGCTGCCCAGCACCGTCGAGCAGGCCGACCTCGTCTCCTACGGCATGTTCGGTCTCATCGACGCCATCGAGAAGTACCAGACCGACCGTGCGGTGAAGTTCGAGTCCTACGCGTCGTCCCGCATCCGCGGCGCGATCATCGACGAGCTGCGCGCGATGGACTGGGTCCCGCGCTCGGTCCGCACCAAGGCTCGTTCGGTCGACCGCGCGTACGCCGAGCTCGAGGCCAAGCTGCACCGGACCCCGACCGAGGACGAGGTCGCCCGCCACCTCGAGATGCCGGTCGAGGACCTCCGCGCCATCTACTCCCAGCTCTCGACGGTGAACGTGGCCGCCCTGGACGAGCTGCTCGGCGGCGGCGACGACCGCCCCGGCGGCGTCTCGCTGGTGGACACCCTCGGCGACGAGCGCACGCTCGACCCCGCCGGCTCGATCGAGGCCGCCGAGACGAAGTTCCTGCTGGCCCGCGCGATCGAGTGCCTGGGCGAGCGCGAGCGCATCGTCGTCGTCCTCTACTACTACGAGGGCATGACCCTCGCCGAGATCGGCCGCGTGCTCGGTGTCACCGAGTCGCGCATCTCCCAGATGCACACCGCCGCCATGATCCGGCTCCGCACCCGCCTCCTCGAGGCCGAGCGCGTCTGACCGCGCCGGGCGGGCCCAGCTCGCCGGCGTCGGACCCGTTCGTCGTCCGTCCTGGACGGGCAGCGGCGTCTCTCGGATCGGTCAGCGTCCGAGAGGCGTCGCACCAGGCGGTGCTCGGGTCGCCGCACCAGACCTCGACCGCGCCGTCTCAGTGGGACCCGCGCGGTCCGGCGGTCCCGTCGCCGACACGAGCGTCCAGGGGTAGCAGCACCACCGGGCCTGCGCCCGGCAGCAGCGTGAACGGGTCGACGTACTCGTCGCCCACCCGCGCGCCCCAGTGGAGGCACGTGCCCGGCGCGCAGTGCGACCCCTCGGGTGTCACGAGGCCCAGCGGCTCGCCGCCCTCGACGGCGTCGCCCGCCCGGACGGCGGCCAGCACCGGCTCGATGCTCGACCGGCGACCACGCGCGTCGGTCACCGTGACGACTCCCCGACCGGCGACGGTGCCCGCGAACGAGACGACGCCGGCGACGGGGGAGAGGGCCTGCGCTCCGGGTGTCGTGCGCAGGTCCACTCCGCGATGGCCGGCCGCCCAGGGCTGCGGCGGAGCCTCGAACGCCCGCGCGACCTGCGGCGGTCCGGGCAACGGGAGGCGGTAGGTGCCGGCCGTCGCGGCCGGCGGGTCGGGCGGACCGGCGGAGCC
>NZ_JBFULZ010000065.1:0-37209 GCF_054049635.1 Cellulomonas sp. P5_C6
GCCACCACACCGACGACCAGCGCGCGGCGCGGCGGCGTGGCGACCGACGGCCAGGCCGGAAGGCCGGGGTGGGCACCCTCGAGGGGGGTCATCGGGTGCACCTCTCCGTCCTGCCCGACCCGACCGTCGGCGCACGAGAAACCCTGTCGCGGGGCCCGTGGCGCCCGGGGGGAGAAGGAGAGGTCGGTGGACCTGACGCACACAAGCGGGGGCTGTGGGCGTGTCGGCCCCGGCGGCTAGGCTCACGGCGAACCGCTCGTCACCCACCGGTGTCGCGCGCGCCCCGACGACCAGCGCCCCGGAGCAGCATGAGCGAGGAACCGACGCCCGACGCGCGCGAGGCCRCGTTCTTCGACCTCGACAAGACGATCATCGCGACCTCGTCGGCCACCGCCTTCTCGCGCCCGTTCCTCGCGGAGGGCCTGCTCACCCGGCGGTCCGTGGTGCGGACGGCCTATGCGCAGCTGCTCTACCTGGTCGGGGGTGCCGACGAGGACCAGACCGAACGCCTCCGCGCGCAGCTGTCCCGCATGGTCGCCGGCTGGGACGTGGCGCAGGTGTCCGCCATCGTCGCGGAGACCCTGCACGAGTCCATCGACCCGACCGTGTACGCCGAGGCCGTCGCGCTCATCGAGTCCCACCACGCGGCGGGCCGGGACGTGGTCGTGGTGTCGGCGTCGGGCGCCGAGGTGGTCGAGCCCATCGCCGCGATCCTGGGCGCCGACCGCGTCATCGCCACCCGCATGAACGTCGTCGACGGCCGCTACACCGGCGACATCGACTTCTATGCCTACGGGGAGAACAAGGCGTCGGCCATCCGGGAGCTCGCCGCGGTCGAGGGGTACGACCTGGACGCCAGCTTCGCCTACTCCGACTCGATCACGGACGCGCCGATGCTCGGCACGGTCGGCCACGCGTTCGCGGTGAACCCGGACCGCGCGCTGCGGCGCCTCGCGTTGGAACGCGGGTGGGGCACGCTCTCGTTCGTCCGGCCGGTGGCGCTGTTCCCGCGGCGCGCGCGCATCGCCACGGCGGGCGTCGTGACCCTCGTCGCGATCGCTGTCGTCGTCACCTGGATCGCCGTCCGCAGGCACCGTCGCCGCGCCTGAGGCCGTCCCGCATCACGGACTCTCGTCCCAGCATCCGGCGCGCTCGAGGCGCTGGCCTGCGCAGTCATCGCCGGGGGTTTCGCTCGTCCGGCGCGTGCGGTACCAAGGAGTCACAACTGCATGACCGCGAGGGTACCCACGCGCAGGAGAGCCCACCTATGGGCAGGTCGACCGGGCTGGTCCCGTCGCGACCGACACCGGTGCACGCCTGATCACCTTCCGGTCGGCTGTTGGCGGCGGCGCCTCTCGAGGCGCCGTCGTTCGTCTGTCCCCACCCTCAGGGCGGCGTCAGGGTGCCCGCACGCACCCCGTCGGCGATCGCGCAGGCCTCGTCGGCACCCGCCACCACCGCGTCCCCGTACGCGCGCAGCCAGGCGGCCACCCCCTCCGCGGACCCGGTCGCGAACCCCGCGGCGCCCCCGAGGTACGGGTTCAGCGCCGCCGCCCACGCGGACTCCGCGACGATCGAGCCGGTCGGGTCGAGCCCGCGGGAGGTGAGCAGAAGGCGCGCGACGGCCCGCGCCACCAGCCCGTTCCCCGCCCGGAACGGTCGCAGCGCGAGCAGCTCGGCATGCACCACGGCTCCGACGACCAGTGCCGGCACCCGGGAAGCGCGGACGGTCTCGTCGAGCAGGTCGAGCCGAGCGGCGAGCTCCTCGCCGGCCGGGGCCGACCCCAGGCCGGTGAGGTCCTGCGGCCGATCGGCGGCCCGCAGCCGTCCGAGGTCGGCGTGGTCGAGCCAGCCCTCGCCGGCGGCCACGTGCACCCGGACGAGCAGCTGCCGCAGGGGCGGTGGGGCGACCGCGCCGCGGACTCCCAGCTCGGGCATGAGGCTCTCGACGAGCGCGGTCGCGCGCAGGGCTCCGACGACCACCGGCGCGTGCCCGCCCTCGGTGGCGAGCGACCGGACCAGCGACAGCGGCACGCGCGCGCCCTCGATGGCGCAGGACGCCTGGGTCGCCCGCAGCCCGGCCTCGGCCCGCACCTCCCGCCAGCGCCGCCGGTAGGCCTCGTGCCACCGCAGCTCCTCGCACGCGACGCGGGAACGCTCGACGGCGTCGGCGACCCCCGGCAGCTCCAGCAGCGGGGCGAGGGGGTCGGGCACGCGCCCACCCTACGAGAGAGGCCACAATGGCGAGATGGTGTCACCGAGCGTCTCCTCGTCCATCACGGCACGGCTGGAGGTGCAGGCCAGGCCGACCGCCGTCAGCGAGCTCACGACGGCGATCGAGAAGGCCGGCGGCATCGTCACCGCGCTCGACGTCACGGCCTCGGGCCACGAGCAGATGACCGTCGACGTCACCTGCGCCACGCGCGGCGAGCAGCACGCGGCCCAGATCGTCGAGGCCCTCAAGGAGCTGCACGGCGTCGTCGTCGACCGCGTCAGCGACCGCACGTTCCTCATGCACATCGGCGGGAAGCTGTCGATCGAGTCGAAGGTGCCGCTGCGCAACCGCGACGACCTGTCGATGGTCTACACGCCGGGCGTGGCGCGCGTGTGCGAAGCCATCGCGGCGCACCCCGAGGACGCGCGCCGGCTCACCATCAAGCGCAACACGATCGCCGTCGTCACCGACGGCACCGCGGTGCTGGGGCTCGGCAACATCGGTCCGCTGGCCAGCCTGCCGGTCATGGAGGGCAAGGCGGTCCTGTTCAAGCGGTTCGCCGGCATCGACGCGTTCCCCATCGCGCTCGACACCACGGACGTCGACCAGATCGTCGAGACCATCTGCGCGATCGCGCCGGTGTTCGCCGGCATCAACCTCGAGGACTTCTCGGCGCCGCGATGCTTCGAGATCGAGCGGCGGCTGCGCGAGCGTCTGGACATCCCGGTGTTCCACGACGACCAGCACGGCACCGCGATCGTCGTCGTCGCGGCGCTGACCAACGCGCTCAAGGTGGTCAAGAAGGACCTGGCGACCGTCCGGATCGTGCTCTCGGGCGCCGGCGCCGCGGGCACGGCAGTGCTCAAGCTGCTACTGGCGGCGGGCGCCAAGGACGTCGTCGTCGCGGA
Organism: Cellulomonas sp. P5_C6; assembly: GCF_054049635.1. Lineage (NCBI taxonomy): Bacteria > Bacillati > Actinomycetota > Actinomycetes > Micrococcales > Cellulomonadaceae > Cellulomonas > Cellulomonas sp. P5_C6. The sequence goes on from NZ_JBFULZ010000065.1 coordinate 3,124, forward strand.
CATCGAGGGCGTCATCCGCGCGGACCGACCCGGGCTGGACGAGTCCCTGTTCTGGACCGCGAGCATGACCAACCCGCGCGGCATCACGGGGTCGATCCCGGACGCGCTCAAGGACGCCGACGTCTTCATCGGCGTCTCGGCCCCGGACGTCATCACGGGCCACGACGTCTCGACGATGGCGAAGGACGCGATCGTGTTCGCGCTCGCGAACCCGCGGCCCGAGGTGGACCCCGACGACGCCGCGCAGTACGCGGCCGTGGTCGGCACCGGCCGCTCCGACTTCGCTAACCAGATCAACAACGTGCTGGCGTTCCCCGGCGTGTTCCGCGGCCTGCTCGACGCCCAGTCGCACCGGATCACCAGCCGGATGCTGCTGGCCGCGGCCTACGCGCTGGCGTCGGTGGTCACCGACGACGAGCTCAACCCGACGTACATCGTGCCCAGTGTCTTCAACCCCGAGGTCACGACCGTCGTCGCCGCCGCGGTGAGCAAGGCTGCGCTGACCCCGATCGAGGCCTAGACCCGCCGCGCCAGCTCGCCGGCCGCTCGCTGGGTCGCCCGGACGAGGTCCGCGGGGACCTGGCCGTCGTCGGCGAACGTGACCGCGAGCCCGGCGATCGGGAACCCGGTGCGGTCACGGACTGCCACGGCGACGGACGCGAACCCGGTGGTCACGTCGCCGTGCTCCTGCGCCCACCCGACACGCCGGACCTCGGTGAGGACCGTCCGCAGCTCCGACAGGCGGCGCGGGCCGACACCCGTCCGGTCGACGAACGCCTCTCGGCCCGGGAACAGGGCCCTGACCTGCGCCGACGGCAGGTCGGCGAGGATCGCGCGGCCGCTGGCGGTGAGGTGCGCGGGGAGCCGCACGCCGACGTCCGTCACCAGCACCGGCCGCCGGGCGGCCCGCTCCTCGACGACGTAGAGCACGTCGCGTCCGTGCAGGACCGCCAGGTGCGCGCTCTCCCCCACCTGGTCGACGAGCCGGGCGAGCACCGGTCGCGCCGCGCGGGCCAGGGGCGCCTGCCGGGAGTAGGCGGAGCCCAGCTCGAACGCGGCGAGGCCCAGCCCGTAGCGGCGCTCCTCGGGCAGGTGGACGACGAACCCGTGCTGCGTCAGGACGGTGAGCAGGTGGTACGTGCTCGAGCGCGGGAGGTCGAGGGCGGTCGCCAGCGCGGCGGCGGGCAGCGGGCCCGTCCGCGACAGGTGGCGGAGCAGCCGCAGGGTCGCGTCGGCGGCGGGGACGTCGCTCATGCACGCACCACCTCCTGCAGTGTCTGGGATACCAGACGGTATCGCTCGCGACGACCTAGGAGCGCCCACCGGCACGCGGTGTCATGAACCATGAGCACCACGACTGCCACCGACACCGTCGTCGTCGGCACCGGACCGGTCTCGATCGCCGACGTCGTCGCGGTCGCCCGGCACGGCGCGGGCGTCCGCCTGTCCGACGAGGCCCTCGCGGCGATCGCCCGCGGTCGCGCGGTCGTCGACGAGCTCGCCGCCGACCCCCAGCCGCACTACGGCATCTCCACGGGCTTCGGCGCGCTGGCCACCCTGTCCATCCCCGCCGAGAAGCGCCGCGACCTCCAGCGCAGCCTGGTCCGCTCGCACGCCGCGAGCACCGGACCGGAGGTCGAGCGCGAGGTCGTCCGAGCCCTCATGCTGCTCCGGCTCTCGACGCTCGCCACCGGCCACACCGGCGTCCGCCCGGAGACCGCGCGCGCGTACGCCGCGATGCTCGACGCCGGCATCACGCCCGTCGTGCGCGAGTACGGCTCGCTCGGCTGCTCGGGCGACCTCGCCCCGCTGGCGCACTGCGCGCTGGCGCTCATGGGTGAGGGCGAGGTCCGCGACGCCACAGGGGCCCTGATGACGGCCGCGGACGCCGGACTCATGCCCGTCACCCTCACCGAGAAGGAGGGCCTCGCCCTCATCAACGGCACGGACGGCATGCTCGGCATGCTGGCGCTGGCGCTGCACGACCTCGACACGCTGCTGACCACGGCGGACGTCGCCGCGGCGATGAGCGTCGAGTCGCTGCTCGGCACGGACGCCGTCTTCGCCGCCGACCTCCAGGGCCTGCGGCCGCACCCCGGCCAGGCCGCGTCCGCCGCGCACATCCGCGCCGCCCTGCACGGCTCCGGGATCATGGCGAGCCACAAGACCCCGGACTGCACCCGCGTCCAGGACGCCTACTCGCTGCGCTGCGCCCCGCAGGTGCACGGGGCAGCCCGCGACACGGTGGCCCACGCGCGCGCCGTCGCCGAGCGCGAGCTGGCCGCCGCCGTCGACAACCCCGTCATCACCGACGACGGCCGCGTCGAGTCCAACGGCAACTTCCACGGGGCGCCGGTCGGCTACGTGCTCGACTTCCTGGCGATCGCCGTCGCGGACGTCGCGAGCATGTCCGAGCGCCGCACCGACCGGTTCCTCGACGTGTCCCGCAACCACGGCCTGCCCGCGTTCCTCGCGCACGACCCCGGCGTCGACTCCGGCCTGATGATCGCGCAGTACACGGCGGCCGGGCTGGTCTCGGAGCTCAAGCGGCTCGCGGTGCCGGCGAGCGTCGACTCGATCCCGTCGTCCGCCATGCAGGAGGACCACGTGTCGATGGGCTGGCACGCGGCCCGCAAGCTGCGCCGGTCGATCGACGCCCTGACCCGCGTGCTCGGCATCGAGCTCCTCACGGCCGCTCGCGCGATGGACCTGCGTGCGCCGCTGCAGCCGTCACCGGTCACGGGCGCGGTGCGGGACCTGCTTCGTGCGCGCGGCATCCCCGGCCCCGGACCCGACACCTACCTCTCCCCCGACCTCGAGACCGCCGCGGACGCCGTGCGGGACGGGGCCGTCGCCTCCCAGCTAGGAGCACGCTCATGACCGCCGGCCCCCGTCCCGTCCGTGCCCCGCGCGGCACCACCCTCACGGCCCGTAGCTGGCAGACCGAGGCGCCGCTGCGGATGCTCATGAACAACCTGGACCCCGAGGTCGCCGAGCGCCCGGACGACCTGGTCGTCTACGGCGGGACCGGCAAGGCGGCCCGGTCGTGGGACGCGTACGACGCCATCGTGCGGACGCTGACCACGCTCGGCGACGACGAGACGCTGCTGGTCCAGTCGGGCAAGCCCGTCGGCGTGCTGCAGACCCACGAGTGGGCGCCGCGCGTGCTCATCGCCAACTCGAACCTGGTCGGCGACTGGGCCACCTGGCCGGAGTTCCGCCGGCTCGAGCAGCTCGGCCTGACCATGTACGGCCAGATGACCGCGGGCTCGTGGATCTACATCGGCACCCAGGGGATCCTGCAGGGCACCTACGAGACSYTGGCGGCSGTCGCSGCGAGSMRGTTCGGCGGCACGCTCGCCGGSACCCTGACCGTGACCGGCGGCTGCGGCGGGATGGGCGGCGCGCAGCCGCTCGCCGTGACGCTCAACGGTGGCGCGTGCCTCATCGTCGACGTCGACGGCGACCGCCTGCACCGCCGGGTCCGCGAGCGCTACCTGGACCGGGTGGCGACGAGCCTGGACGAGGCGATCGCGCTGGTCACCGAGGCTCGCACCGAGAAGCGGGCCCTGTCCGTCGGCGTCGTCGGCAACTGTGCGCAGGTGCTGCCCGAGCTGCTGCGTCGCGGCGTCGAGGTCGACGTCGTCACCGACCAGACCTCCGCGCACGACCCGCTGTCCTACCTGCCGGTGGGCGTCGAGGTGTCCGACTGGGCCGCCTACGCGGCCGCCAAGCCCGAGGAGTTCACGGACCGTGCGCGCGAGTCGATGGCCCGGCACGTCGAGGCGATGGTCGGGTTCATGGACGCCGGCGCGGAGGTGTTCGACTACGGCAACTCGATCCGCGACGAGGCCCGCCAGGGCGGCTACGACCGGGCGTTCGACTTCCCCGGGTTCGTCCCGGCGTACATCCGGCCGCTGTTCGCGGAGGGCAAGGGCCCGTTCCGGTGGGCCGCGCTGTCCGGCGACCCGCGCGACATCGCCGTCACCGACCAGGCTGTGCTCGACCTGTTCCCCGAGAACGACCACCTGCACCGCTGGATCCGCGCGGCGCAGGACCGGGTCGCGTTCCAGGGTCTGCCGGCGCGGATCTGCTGGCTCGGGCACGGCGAGCGGGACCGCGCGGGGCTGCGGTTCAACGAGCTCGTGGCCTCGGGTGAGGTCAGCGCGCCGCTCGTCATCGGCCGTGACCACCTCGACGCCGGCTCCGTCGCGTCGCCGTACCGCGAGACCGAGGGCATGGCCGACGGGTCCGACGCCATCGCCGACTGGCCCCTGCTGAACGCGCTGGTGGCGTCGTCCTCGGGGGCCACCTGGGTGTCGATCCACCACGGCGGCGGCGTCGGCATGGGCCGCTCGATCCACGCCGGGCAGGTCTCGGTGGCCGACGGCACGGACCTGGCCGCCCGCAAGCTCGCGCGCGTGCTGTCGAACGACCCGGCCATGGGCGTGCTGCGGCACGTCGACGCGGGCTACCCGCGGGCCGACGAGGTCGCGGCCGCCCACGGGCTGCGGGTGCCGATGCGGGAGGGTGGCGCGTGACGTTCGCCAGCACGTGGTCGGACCTGTCGCAGGTCGGGCGCGGCGCCGACGGCGGCTACCGCCGGTTCGCGTGGACCCGCGAGGACCACGTCCTGCGCGAGTGGTTCGCGGGCGAGGCGGAGGCCCGCGGACTCTCCCTGACGACCGACCGCGCCGGCAACCAGTGGGCCTGGTGGGGCGACCCGGACGCGACCCCGGGGGTCGTCACCGGCAGCCACCTCGACTCGGTGCCCGGCGGCGGCGCATTCGACGGCCCGCTGGGCGTGGTCAGCGGCTTCGCGGCCCTGGACGCGCTCCGTTCGCGCGGCTTCGAGCCGAGCAGGCCGCTCGGCATCGCGAACTTCGTCGACGAGGAGGGCGCGCGCTTCGGCGTCGCCTGCGCCGGATCGCGCCTGATCACCGGGGTCCTGGACCCCGACAAGGCCCGAGGCCTGCGCGACGCCGACGGGGTGTCGATGGCCGACGCGCTCCGCACGGCCGGCCGCGACCCGTCGCACCTGGGCCGCGACGACGAGACCCTGCGCCGCATCGCGTCCTTCGTCGAGCTGCACGTCGAGCAGGGCCGCGGTCTCGTGCACTCCGGCGACCCGGTCGGCGTCGGCCGCATGATCTGGCCGCACGGCCGCTGGCGGGTCGACCTGCGCGGCGAGGCCAACCACGCCGGCACCACCCCGCTGGCGGACCGCCGCGACCCGATGCTCGACCTCGCCGCGTTCATCGCGCACGTGCGGTCGGCCGCGCAGGACGCGGGCGCGCTCGCGACCGTCGGCAAGCTGCGCGTGGACCCGAACGGCGTCAACGCGATCCCGTCGCAGGTCACGGCCTGGCTGGACGTCCGCGCGGAGGACGAGTCGGCGGTCCGCGCGGTCCTGAGCGACCTGGCGGGATACGGGCCGACCGAGGAGTCGTGGACGCCGGTCACCCTGCTCGACGCTGACCTCGCCGACGTCGTCGCGGACGCCCTGGGCGGCGCGCCGCGCCTCGGCACCGGTGCGGGCCACGACGCCGGGATCCTTGCCGCCGCGGGCATCCCGACGGCCATGCTGTTCGTCCGCAACCCGTCCGGCATCTCGCACGCGCCTGCGGAGGACGCCGACGAGGCCGACTGCCTGGCGGGCATCGACGCGCTGACGGCGACGCTCGAACGGCTGCTGTCGTGACGACGTTCTGGGCGGCGCACGCCCAGCTCCCGGGCGGCCTCGCCGAGGACGTCCGGATCTCGGTCGCCGACGGTCGCATCACGAGCGTGTCCACCGGCGTTCGCGCCCACGAGGACGACCACCGCCTCCCCGGCGTCGTCCTGCCCGGCTTCGCCAACACCCACTCCCACGCGTTCCACCGCGCGCTCCGCGGCCGGACCCACGACGGCGGCGGCACGTTCTGGACCTGGCGGGACCGGATGTACGCGCTGGCCGCCACCCTCACGCCGGACGCCTACCTCGACCTGGCCCGGGCGACGTACGCCGAGATGGTGCTCGCGGGCGTCACGGCCGTCGGCGAGTTCCACTACCTGCACCACGCCCCCCGCGGCACCCCGTACGACGACCCGAACGTCATGGCCGAGGCCTTGCGCACCGCCGCGCACGACGCGGGCCTGCGGATCACCCTGCTCGACACCGCCTACCTGACCGGCGGCATCGACGCCCCGCTCGAGGGAGCACAGCGACGGTTCGGCGACCACGACGCCGACGCCTGGGCCGCCCGGGTCGCCGCCATCCGCCCGGACGACACCCTCACGGTCGGCGCCGCGATCCACTCGGTCCGCGCGGTCCCCCTCGACGCGATCCCGGCGATCGCGGCGCACGCGACCGGCCGCCCGCTGCACGTGCACCTCTCCGAGCAGCGCCTCGAGAACGAGCAGTCGCTGGCCACGTTCGGCGCCACCCCGACGCGGGTGCTGGAGGACGCGGGAGCACTGGGCCCGGACACGACCGCGGTCCACGCCGTGCACGTCACGCCGGAGGACGTCGCGATCCTGGGCTCCACGCGGACCGGCATCTGCCTGTGCCCGTCCACCGAGCAGGACCTCGGCGACGGYATCGCSCCCGGCGACCTGCTCCGGAGCGCGGGGGCTCGTCTGTCCGTCGGCAGCGACCAGCACGTCCGCACCGACCTGCTCGCGGAGGCCCGGTCCATCGAGATGCACGAGCGCCTCGCCGGCGAGAGCCGCGGCGTCTTCACCCCCGCTCAGCTCCTCGACCTGCTGACCGCCGGCGGGCACGCGAGCCTCGGCGACCCGACCGGCGGACGCCTCGAGCCCGGCGGACGCGCGGACCTCGTGGCCATACGCACCGACACCCCGCGCACCGCCGGCTCCGACCCGGCGCAGCTCGTCCTCGTCGCGGGCAGCGCCGATGTCGACACCGTGGTCGTCGGCGGAGTCGTGCGTGTCGCGGGCGGGCGGCACGTCCTGGGCGACGTCGGCGCGATGCTGGGCACGGCGATCGCCGCCGCGTGGGAGGGGACCCGATGACGTCGCACCTGGTCACCGGCATCGGCGAGCTCACCACGCACGACGACCGGTTCGACGGCCCGCTGCTCGACGCGGCGCTGGTCGCGGAGAACGGCGTGGTCGCGTGGGTCGGGCACGCGCGTGACGCGCCCGCGGCCGACGAGCGGACCGACGTCGGCGGCGCTGCCGTCATCCCCGGCTTCGTCGACAGCCACACCCACCTGGTCTTCGCGGGCGACCGGTCCGCCGAGTTCGAGGCCCGCATGGCCGGCACCCCGTACACGGGCGGCGGCATCGCGACCACGGTCGCGGCGACGCGCGAGGCCTCCGACGACGAGCTCCKCCGGGGACTGCGCGCCCTGGTCGCGGAGGCCCGGGTCCAGGGCACGACAACCCTCGAGATCAAGAGCGGCTACGGCCTGGACGTCGCCACGGAGGAGCGCCTGCTCCGCCTGGCCCGCGAGGTCACGACGGAGACCACGTTCCTCGGCGCGCACGTGGTCCCGCCCGGCATCGACCGCGGCGACTACCTCGCCCTGGTGACCGGCCCGATGCTCGAGGCCTGCGCCCCGCACGCCCGCTGGGCCGACGTGTTCTGCGAGCCGGCAAGCCCGCACGCGTTCGACGGCGACGAGGCCCACGAGGTGCTCGCCGCCGCCCGGAGGGCTGGTCTGGGCCTGCGGGTCCACGGCAACCAGCTCGGTCCCGGCCCCGGCGTGCAGCTCGCGGTCGAGCTCGGCGCCGCCAGCGTCGACCACTGCACTTTCCTGACGGACGCCGACGTCGCGGCCCTGGCCGGCAGCTCCACGGTCGCCACCCTGCTGCCCGGCGTCGAGTTCTCCACCCGCTCGCCGTACCCGGACGCCCGCCGCCTGCTCGACGCGGGCGTCGAGGTCGCGCTGGCCACCGACTGCAACCCCGGCACGTGCTTCTCGACGTCGATGCCGCTGATGATCGCGCTGGCGGTCCGCGAGATGGGCATCACCATCGCCGAGGCCGTCCGGGCGGCCACGCTCGGCGGCGCGCACGCCCTGCGCCGCGACGACATCGGCCACCTGTCCGTGGGAGCGCGCGCCGACCTCGCGGTCCTCGACGCGCCGACCCACCGGCACCTGGCCTACCGACCGGGCGTCCCGATCGCGCGGGCGCTGACGCTCTAGCTGAAGACTTTGTCGCGCCCACCGTGACGAAGTCGTCAACTAGTGCGCTTCCGACCGCGAGCTCAGCCCACGCGGCGGGCTCGGAGCACCTCGTCGACGTGGTGGTGGCCCTGGCCGCTCGCCGGGACCGCCCGTGCGCGGCGCTCGTCGACCTCGATCGACCAGCCCTCGCCCAGCGCGTCGACCACGTCCTGGTGCGCGACGTAGTCCTCGGGGTCGTAGCCGCGGGCGATGGCCTCGTCGCGGTCGACGTCGGCGTGGTGCACCACGAGGAGGACGCCGCCCGGCGCGACGGCCGCGAGGAGGGCGCGCTCGGCGTCCTGCCCCGGCGTGCGCAGCAGCGCGGGGTACTGCACGGACACGAGGTCGAACGCGGCCGCGGGAAGCGCCGCCTCGACCAGCCCGGCGCGCACCCGCTCGACCTCGACGCCGGCGTCCCGCGCGTGCGCGGCCACGCGGTCGAGCGCCACCRCGGACACGTCGAGCGCGGTGACGCTCCACCCCCGGCGGGCGAGCCAGACGGCGTCGCCGCCCTCACCGCAGCCGACGTCGAGCACGCGGCCCGGGGCCAGGCCGGTGACCTCGGCGACCAGGGTGCCGTTCGGCTCCCCGCTCCAGACGCGCTCCGACGCGGAGTAGCGCTCGTCCCAGTCGACGCTCATGCCCTCACGCCCACGTCGCGCGCGCGTACTGCGGCTGCCAATCCGCGTCGCCGGCGGCCCCCAGCTCGTGCGCCGCGCGCAGCGGCCAGAACGGGTCCCGCAGGCCCTCGCGGCCCAGCAGGATCGCGTCGGCTGACCCGTCGGCCAGCACGGCCTCGGCCTGGGCCGGGTCGGTCAGCAGGCCGACGGCCGCGACGGGGACGCCCGACGTCTCGCGGACCTCACGGGCGGCCGGGACCTGGTAGCCGGGGCCGACGGGGATCGTCGCGGGCGCGTTCCCGCCGGTCGAGACGTCGACCAGGTCGACGCCGTGGCCGCCCAGCTCCTTGGCAACCTGGGCGACCTCCTCGACGGTGAGCCCGCCCTCGACCCAGTCGGTCGCGGACAGCCGCACGAACAGCGGCTTCTCGTCGGGCCACGCGGCACGGACGGCGTCGGCGGTCTCGATCAGCAGCCGCGCGCGGTTCTCCAGCGGGCCGCCGTACTGGTCGTCGCGGTCGTTGGACAGCGGCGAGAGGAACTGGTGCAGCAGGTAGCCGTGGGCGGCGTGCAGCTCGACCACGTCGAACCCGGCGTGGTCGGCGCGGCGCGCGGCCGCGGCGAACGCGGCGGGGATGGCGGCGATCTCGTCGAGCGTCAGCGCGCGGGGCTCGGCGTAGCCGGGGAACGCCGACGCCGAGGGGCCGACCGTCGCCCAGCCGCCCTGGTCGAGCGGCACCGAGCCACGGCCGCCGGAGAACGGGGAGAACGTCGAGGCCTTGCGGCCCGCGTGGGCCAGCTGGACCCCGATCTTGGTGCCGCGCTCGTGCACGAAGTCGGTGATGCGGCGCCACTCCGCCACGTGCAGGTCGTGCCAGAGGCCGGTGTCCTCCGGGGAGATGCGGCCCTCGGGGACGACCGCGGTGGCCTCGGCGATGAGCAGGCCGAACCCGCCGGACGCCCGCGAGCCCAGGTGCACCAGGTGCCAGTCGTTGGGGCTGCCGTCGACGGCGGAGTACTGGCACATCGGGGCCAGCCAGGCGCGGTTGGCGAACGTGGTGCCCCGAAGGGTGAGCGGCGAGAAGAGAAGGGTCACGTGCGGTCGCAACCGCGCAGGGCCGTCGTCGATTCCCGGGCCCTTGGGCCCCCGTCCGCCCGCGGCCCGCGGGGGACGATTGTCGCGTGCTGAGCATCCCGGACACCGTCGACGCCCACGCGGCCGCCGCCCGCCACAAGGTCGAGCTGACCGCCACCCCCGGCCTGTACCTGGTCCGCACCATGCTGGCCGGCGCCTACATCGGCATCGGCGTGCTGATCATGGCGACCGCCGGCGGGCCGCTCGCCGTCGCGGGCTCCCCGTTCACGCCGCTGGTGCAGGGGCTCGTCTTCGGGGTCGCGCTGACCATCGTGGTGGTCGCGGGGGCAGAGCTGGCGACCTCCGCGATGATGATCCTCACGCAGGGCGCGCTGCGTGGCGCGATCGGCTGGGCGCGGGCGGGGCTGACGCTGCTCGCGTGCCTCGTCGGCAACCTGCTGGGCGCCATGGTGTTCGCGTTCCTGGTGCACGTCTCCGGCGTGCTCGCGCCCGGCACGCCCGGCGGCACGGTCCTGGCGGGGATGGTCGAGCACAAGGCCCACGAGACGTCGGGGCAGCTGTTCGTGCGCGGCATCCTCTGCAACCTGCTGGTGTGCCTCGCGATCTGGTGCGCGGCCCGGCTGCGCAGCGAGGGCGCACGCATCGCCGTCGTGTTCGCCTGCGTGATGGTGTTCATCACCTCCGGCTTCGAGCACGTGGTGGCCAACATGACGACGTTCTCGCTCGGTCTGTACGGCGGCCTGCCGGGCGCGACGATCGCCGAGATGGCGCGGAACATCACGTTCGTGGGCCTCGGGAACATCGTCGGCGGCGCCGTCCTGGTGGGTGCGGCGTACGCGTACGGCACCCGGCCCCGCGACGAGCCGGCGGAGCCCGCTGCGGCCGCGCTGCCCGGCGTCGAGGAGCCGCTGGCAATACGGTGACGGGAACAGCGACGCCGACCGGCGCCGCACCAGCGCCGCGAGCCACAGGAGCACGCATGAGCACCTCCGACCCGCACCGCCCCGGCGGTCCCGACGAGGCATCGCCTGCCGACAAGTCCGGCGCGTCGATCGAACCGAGCTTCCCGGCCGCCGACGACACCCCCGCCCACGAGGTCGCGCCGACCGTCGAGACCCTGGACCCGGCAACGCCGATCGAGCCCGTCAAGACCGCCGACGAGGCCGCACCCGTGGCCGCCGAGAAGACCGCGCCCGTCGCGGAGACGAAGCCCGTCGCGGAGACCGCGCCCGTCGCGGAGACCGCGCCCGCCCTCGAGACCGCGCCCGTCGTCGAACCGTCGACCGCCGTGGACACCGCGCCCGTGGTCGAGCCCGTCGCGGCGACCGAGCCCGCGGCGGTCGAGCCGCCCGCCAGCACCGGCACGCTGCCCGTCGCCACGCCGGTCGAGCCGGCCCCGGACACCGGCCGCCACGCGGTCGTCCGCCCCGTACCGATCCCGCCCGACGAGCCCTCCCCGGCCGTCGCCGCGGCGACTCCCGCGGAACCCGTCGAGCCCGTCGTCCCCGTCGCCGCCTACGGCGCGGCCGCGGCAGCCGAGACCCCGGTCGCCGCGCCGGTGCCGTACGCGATGGACCCCGCGCCGGAGGCCACGGTGCCGGTCGCCCCGCGGATGGAGGGTGAGGACGACCGCCTCTTCCCCGACCCCAACGCCCCGCGGTCGACATCGGTCGGCTCGCACATCCTCGGGGTGCTGGTCGGGCTGATCCTGGCCCCGATCGGCGTCGCCGTGCTGCTGCTCGGCGAGTCGCGGATCCTGGCGGCCCAGGTGGGCGGCTGGGACGCGTCGACCGAGGTGCTCGGCATCGTGCTGGTCTCGCTCGGCCTGCTGCTCCTCGGCTGCGTGCTGCTGCTCGCCCTCTGGACCGCCGCGGTCCCGATCACGGGCGGCGCGCTCCTCACCCTGGCCGGCGTCGTCTACCTGTACGTGCCGTCGATCGCGCGCGAGCAGACCCTCAACATCCTCACGTCGTCGGGCTGGCGGCTCACGGTCACGCAGGTGACCGTCGCGGGGACGTCCGGCATGGTCCTGGCCGTCGGCTTCCTGCTCCTGCTCGCCGGCCTGGTGGCGGCGTCGGCCCGTCGTCGTGGCGTGCACCTCGGGGAGTTCCGCGAGCGCCACCGCGTCTGAGCAAGGAGAGTGGGGACGCCGGGTGTCCGGCTAGAGTGCGGACCCGGACCTCCGGGTCCACCTGCACCGACGTCGCTGCACAGGAGGTGGTCCTCGTGACCGACCAGCCCCACGAGCCCGGTCTCGAGAACCTGCTCACGGAGGACCGACGGTTCCCGCCGAGCACCGAGTTCGCCGGCCAGGCCAACGCCCAGCAGGGCCTCTACGCGTGGGCCAACGCCGACCGCCCGAGCTTCTGGGCGGACCAGGCGCGCGAGCTGCTCAGCTGGGAGAAGCCGTTCGAGGAGGTCCTCGACTGGTCGAAGGCCCCGTTCGCGCGCTGGTTCGCCGACGGCACGCTGAACGCGGCCTACAACGCGGTCGACCGGCACGTCGAGGCCGGCAACGGCGAGCGCGTCGCCCTGCACTTCGAGGGCGAGGGCGGCGACACCCGCACGCTCACGTACGCGGACCTGCAGCGGGAGGTCTCCAAGGCCGCCAACGCGTTCACCGCGCTGGGCGTCCGCACCGGCGACCGCGTCGCCATCTACCTGCCCCTGATCCCCGAGGCCGTCGTCACCATGCTGGCGTGCGCGCGCATCGGCGCCCCGCACTCGGTGGTGTTCGGCGGCTTCTCGGCCGAGGCCCTGAGCACCCGGATCAACGACGCCGAGGCCAAGCTGGTCGTCACGGCGGACGGCGGCTACCGCCGCGGGGCGGCCAGCGCGCTCAAGCCCGCGGTCGACGAGGCGCTGACGAAGGGGACGCCGTCGGTCGAGCACGTCCTCGTCGTGAAGCGCACCGGCCAGGACGTCGCGTGGGACGAGTCCGTCGACGTGTGGTGGTCGGACGTCGTCGACACCGCGAGCGACCAGCACACCCCCGTCGCGGTCGAGGCGGAGCACCCGCTGTTCATCCTGTACACGTCGGGCACCACCGGGAAGCCCAAGGGCATCTTCCACACCACCGGCGGCTACCTCACGCAGGCGGCGTACACGCACCGGAACGTCTTCGACCTCAAGCCCGAGACCGACGTGTACTGGTGCACGGCCGACATCGGCTGGATCACCGGCCACACGTACGTCGTCTACGGCCCGCTCATCAACGGCGCCACGCAGGTGATCTACGAGGGCACGCCCGACACCCCGCACCGCGGCCGGTGGTGGGAGATCATCCAGAAGTACAAGGTCTCCATCCTGTACACCGCGCCCACCGCGATCCGTACGTGCATGAAGTGGGGCGAGGAGATCCCGAACCAGTTCGACCTGTCCAGCCTGCGCGTGCTCGGGTCGGTGGGTGAGCCCATCAACCCCGAGGCGTGGATGTGGTACCGCCGGGTCATCGGCGGGGACAGCGCGCCCATCGTCGACACGTGGTGGCAGACCGAGACCGGCGCCATCATGATCAGCCCGCTGCCGGGGGTCACCGAGACCAAGCCGGGGTCGGCGCAGGTGCCGCTCCCGGGCATCGCGGCAGACGTCGTCGACGACGAGGCGCACTCCGTCCCGAACGGCCACGGCGGGTACCTCGTGCTCACCGAGCCGTGGCCGTCGATGCTGCGCGGCATCTGGGGCGACCCGGACCGCTACGTCGACACCTACTGGTCCCGGTTCCAGGGCCTGTACTTCGCCGGCGACGGCGCCAAGAAGGACGAGGACGGCGACATCTGGCTGCTCGGCCGCGTCGACGACGTGATGAACGTGTCGGGCCACCGGCTGTCCACCACGGAGATCGAGTCCGCGCTGGTCAGCCACCCGTGGGTCGCCGAGGCCGCGGTCGTCGGGGCCGCCGACGAGACCACCGGGCAGGCGGTCGTGGCGTTCGTGATCCTGCGCGGCGACGCGGGCGGCGGCGACCAGGACGCGGACGCCGTGCAGACCGAGCTGCGCAACCACGTGGCCAAGGAGATCGGCCCGATCGCGAAGCCGCGCCAGATCCTCGTCGTCGCGGAGCTCCCCAAGACGCGGTCCGGCAAGATCATGCGGCGCCTGCTGCGCGACGTCGCGGAGAACCGTCAGGTCGGCGATGCCACCACGCTGGCGGACTCCTCGGTCATGGACCTCATCGCTMAGGGTCTGTCCGCGCCGGGAGCGAAGCAGGAGGATTAGCGACCCGCTCGTCCGCCGAGGCTTCGGCGGCGGCGTTGGCCGGGCTCAGCGCGAGAGCGACCGCGCCGGGGATCACGACCTCGAGGACGGAGACGATCGAGGCCGCCGTGCCGACCGATCCGCGCTCGAGCGCGCGCAGGTAGGACAGGGCGCCGGCGATCGCGCACAGCACGATCGCGATGGCGATCGGCTGGAAGATCGTCGCGAGGAAGCCCTCGCTCTCGGTCGCCGCGCGCGCGGCGATCGCGGCGCCGGAGTACCCCAGGCCGCCGATGACCCCGAGCAGAACCGGCGGACCGGTCTTGTAGAACGCCGCGGTGAGCACGACGAGCGCGGCCGACGCGGCGATCATGATCGCGACGAACCCGTCGGGCGGGGCCACCGCGGGCTCCTCGCCGCCGGACAGCGACACGAGCACGAGCGCGCCGACGACGACGATCACGGCGACCCGGTCGATCGGCCGCATCCGGGTGCCCAGCACGAACCGCGCGAGGATGACGACGACGACCAGCGACGACGCGATGATCGCCTGCACGACGAACAGCGGCAGGCTGTCGAGGGCCGCGAGCGACAAGACCCACGCGAGCACGTCGACGGCGAAGGCCGCGATGACCAGCGGCTGCGTGACGACGGCCAGGCCCGCGGCCTTGCGGGTGGCGACCGCCTGCATGATCGTGCTGACCCCGTACGCGATCGAGGAGATGACCGCCGCGAGGATCGCGACGATCACGTGGCAGCCCCGATGCTCCCGAGGAAGCGTCCGATCACGGGGATCTCGGTGACCCCCTCCGCGCCGGCCAGCACGAGGGCCTGGGTCGCCATGTACTCGACGGAGTCCAGCACCACGTAACGCGGCACCCAGCCAGGGTCGAACTTCTCGTTGAACGTGCTGAGCGTGCCCATCTGGGTGCCCTGCGAGAKCCGCTGGAGGATCGGCCGGGTCAGGGAGTCGACCCGCGAGCCGGTCTCGGGATCACCCTCGAGCACCTCCCGCATCATCGCGAAGTTGAGCCCGAGCCCCCGCTCCCCGCGACCGGCCAGATGGGCGATGGTGGCGACGATGTTGGCGTCGATCAGGCCGTTGGGCAGTCCCTCGGTGTCGGTGCGCCGCCGCATCACGTCGAGCGACCAGCCGCCGATCTCGGTCGCGGGGACCCACTGGCAGAAGGCGTCGACGCGACCGGACGGGTCGCGGGTGAGCGAGAGCATGAGGCCCGTGTCGTCCGGCTGGAACAGTCGGGAGAGCGTCATCGAGAAGCCGCGCTCGGTCTCGCCCTGCCGGGACTCGTCGCTCATGGCCTCGATCGCGGCGTGCAGCTCGGGCTCGATCGTCGACGGGTCGTGGAACGTCGTCGTGTAGCCCGCGCGCGCGACGCGGTTCACCGCCTGGCGCAGGGACTTGTGCGGGCGACCCTCGAGCGAGAACGTCGGGCAGTCGACGATGGCCTCGTCGCCCAGGTAGACGGTGCGCAGCCCGCTGGCCTCGTAGTCCGGCAGCCAGTCGGCGGCGGCGCCGATCACCGTGACGGACCAGCCGAAGTTGTCGGCGTAGTCGAGGAACTCGGCCCAGGCCAGCAGCCGCTCCTCGCGCGGGCCGATCGGGTCGGGCGAGACCAGGCAGACGCCCCCACGCACGGAGTGGGCCACGACGGAGGACCCGGTGAAGAACCAGTCCTTGTCGTCGCGCAGGGCGAAGTAGTCGAGGGTGCCGCTGCCGTACCGCTGCACCACCGCCCGGGCCCGCTCGCGCTCGTCGTGGTGGTCCTGCGGGCTCAGCCGGTGCGGGCGGCGGGGGGACAGGAGCGACCAGAGCATGACGACGACGGACGCCATGATCAGCAGGTACGTCACCGCCGCCAGAAGCCGACCGAGACGGTCGATCTGCGCGTCCGACGCATCCACCGCGACCGCCCAGACGGCCAGCCCGAAGACGAGCACGACGACGAAGACGACCGCCGCGACCAGCGAGGTGATCGCCCAGCGGACCGCATGACGCGTCGGCAGCACGGGGAACGCCTTGCCCTGCGCCGCGAGCCACACGGCCCCCGCGGCGACCACGGTCGCGGAGATGAGGTCGGGACCCTTCGCCAGGTGGAGCACCACCGAGAACCCGAGCGTGACGATCGTCGCGATCCAGGCGAGCCGGTGACCGCGCCGGAGGCCGCGGGCGGTCAGCAGGAGGACCACCGACACGAGCACGAGGGTCGGTCGGGCCGTGTGGACCACGAGGCCGGGGAGCAGGTCCCGGACCAGCCCGAGCCGCTGCCAGAGCGGGTGCACGGCCGCCGAGAGCAGCCCGAGGAACGCGATGACCAGCACGACCCGGGACGCGATCTCCCGGACCCGGCCCCGCCGCCTCTGCTCCTCGATGGCGGATCGCGCAGTGCGGGGCAGGAGCACGCTGCTGGCCGTCATCCGCCTAGTGTGCCCGTTCTGCCCCTCGGGGCCGAGGCGGTGCGACGCTGTCCCCCACAGCTGTCGGTCAGGAGGAGGGCGTCGATGGTCGTCGCGGAGGACCCCCCGGGGAGCACCTTGCCGCCCGCCGTCCTGCGCGCGCTCGGGGGCGGTGGCGACTGGATCAGCAGCTGGTGGTCGGTCGTGGTCCTCGCGCTGCTGGCCGCCGCGGTGGTCGTGTGGGCGGTCCGCCGGCGTCGCGACGACCGGTGGTCGTGGCCGATGTGGACCTGCGCCGCGCTCGGCGTGCTGGCCGCGCTCGGCATCGGCGCGAACATCGTCGTCGGCTACGTCCCGAACGTGGCCGCCGTGCGCGTGACGCTGTCGAGCTGGGGCGTCGGGGACCCGCCCGCGCCCGTCGCGCACGGCCGGGCCGGGGAGGGCGGCCGCGCCGAGGGCCGGGTGGAGGCGATCCACATCCCGGCGCCCGCGGCGGACAGGATGCCCAGCGGCAGCCTGACGTGGATCTACACGCCACCGGGCTACGCGGACTCGTCGGCCCGCCTGCCCGTCGTCTACCTGGTGCACGGGAGCCCGGGCACGGGCGGCGACTGGTTCGCCGCGGGGAACGTCCCGTCCGTCATGGACGTGCTCCTGGAGCACCACCTGGTCGAGCCGATGATCGTCGTCGGCATGGACGTCAACGGCACGGGCCCGTCCGCGGAGGACACCGAGTGCCTCGACTCGACGACCGGCGGCTCCCAGGTCGAGACCTACATCTCCGACACCGTCATCCCCTGGGTCGACGCCCAGTACCGCACGCTCGCCGACCGGCAGCACCGGGCCATCGGTGGCTTCTCGTCGGGCGGCTTCTGCGCCCTCGACCAGGGGTTGCGGCACCCGTCCTCGTACGGCGCGATCCTCGCGCTCGACACCACCGGGGACCCCGGCACGGGCGGGACCGCGATGCTGGCGACGAGGGCGCAGTGGCAGCAGCACGACGTGACCGCGTACGCGTCGACCGTCCCGCTGCCCCACCAGGTCGCCGTGTTCGTCGACCTCGCCGGCGCGGACCACGGGCAGCCGCGCACGGACAGCACCGCGATCGCGAAGACGCTGGAGGCCCGCGGGCAGGAGGTCCTGCTGCGCGTGGAGCCGCACCTGGGCCACACCTGGAACTTCGCGCGGGCCGCGATCCCGTACGGGCTGGTGTTCGCCTCGGCGCACATCGCCGCCACGTCCTGACGGCACCGGGGTGTGAAGCGTTTCGGGACATGGAGAGCGCCTGCCCGACCTGGTTGTGTGACGTCGCACCCGCCCGTCGGCCGGCCGGCGGAACGGCGGGTGGGTGCATCCACGCTGGTCGACCGCCCGCTGCGCGCTCGACGCCCCAGACACCCACGGAACGAGGAAGTCCCATGAGGTCCCGCAGATCCCTGCTGTCCGGCGCCGCCCTGGCCGCCGCCGTCGTCGCGCTCGGTGCGACGTCGCTGATGTCCACGGCCGCGCAGGCCGCCACGCCGCCCGGCCTGCACGTGTCCGGCACGCAGCTGGTCGAGAAGGACGGCACCCCGTTCGTCGCGCGGGGTGTCAGCCACGCGCACACCTGGTACACGTCCCAGACGGCGACGGCGATCCCCGCCATCCGCGCGGCCGGCGCCAACGCCCTGCGCGTCGTGCTCTCCGACGGCACGCGCTGGACCAAGAACGACGCCACCGACGTCGCGAACATCATCAGCCTGTGCAAGGCGAACAAGCTGATCTGCATGCTCGAGGACCACGACACCACCGGCTACGGCGAGGAGGGCGCCGCGGCGAGCCTCGACACGGCCGCGAACTACTGGATCTCGCTGGCCTCCGTGCTCAAGGGCCAGGAGGACTACGTCCAGATCAACATCGGCAACGAGCCCTTCGGCAACAACGACACCGCCAACACCAAGTGGGCCGGCGACACGTCCGCGGCGATCAAGAAGCTGCGCGCGGCCGGCCTGCACCACAACATCGTGGTCGACGCCCCGGCCTGGGGTCAGGACTGGAAGAACATCATGCGCGACAGCGCGGCGACCGTCGCCGCCGCCGACCCCGACGCCAACACCCTCTTCTCCATCCACATGTACGGCGTCTACACGACCGCCTCGTCGATCACGACGTACCTCGACGCGTTCAGGTCCGCGGGCCTGCCCCTGATCATCGGCGAGTTCGGCTACCGGTCCAGCAGCGCCGACGTCGACGACGCCACCGTCATGGCCGAGGCCGTCAAGCGGAACATCGGCTACTACGGCTGGTCGTGGTCGGGCAACACCGACCCCGTGCTCGACATGGTGCTCGGCTTCAACCCCGCCACCCTGTCGCCCTGGGGCCAGAAGGTGCTCAACGGGGTCAACGGCATCAAGGCGACCGCCGTGACCGCGAAGATCTACGGCGGCGTGCAGCCCACCACCCCGGCGCCGACGACCCCCGCACCCACGACTCCGGCGCCGACCACGCCCGCCCCGACGACCCCCGCACCCACGACCCCGGCACCGACCACCCCGGCGCCGGGCAAGACGTGCACGGCATCGCTCGTCGTGAGCAACGTGTGGCCCGGCGGCTACCAGGCGGCCGTGACCGTCAAGGCCGGCACCGCGATGATAAGCGGCTGGACGACCTCGTTCGCCTTGCCCGCCGGCGGATCGGTGCAGAGCGGCTGGTCCGGCACCTACGCCCAGTCCGGCACCACGGTGACCGTGTCGAACGCGGCCTGGAACGGGCTGCTCGGGTCCGGCGCCGGCACCACCTACGGCTTCGTGGGGAGCGGCACCGCGCCGAGCTCGACGGCCGCGGTGTCCTGCACCGCGAGCTGATCGACCGACGAAGGGCCGGGTCGTCGGGACCCGGCCCTTCGTCGCGCCGCGGGCCCTCAGCCCTCCCAGAAGCCCCGGAGGTTGCGGGCGGCCTCGCGGCCGGCGCGGTTGGCGCCCACCGTCGAGGCGCTCGGGCCGTAGCCGACCAGCTGGATGCGGTGATCGGCCACCACCTGGGTGCCGTCCATGACGATGCCCCCGCCGGGCGCGCGCAGGCCGAGGGGAGCCAGGTGGTCCAGGGAGGCCCGGAAGCCGGTGCACCACAGGAGCGTGCGCGCCTCGACGTGGGCCGGCCCGCCCACCCAGCCGTCGCCGGGCTCGTCGGGGGCGTCCCACTMGACGCCGTCGGAGGTGATCCGGTCGAACATGGGCCGGGCGCGCAGGACGCCGGCGGTGATCCCGACCCGGTACGCGGGGGTCAGCGGCAGCCCGGTGACGCTCACGATGCTCTGCGGCGGCAGCCCGGCCCGGGTGCGCTCGTCGACCTGGGCGACGGCGTCGCGGCCGACCTCGGGGGTGAACGCCTCGTCGCGCCACTGGGGCGGCCGGCGGGTGACCCAGGTGGTCGTCGTGACCCGCGCGAGCAGGAGGCTCAGCTGCACGGCCGAGGTGCCGCCGCCGATCACCACGACGTGCCCGTCGGCCAGGTCCTCGGGGAGCTGGAAGTCGTGCGAGTGCAGCTGCCGGCCACGGAAGCCGCCGCGGCCGGGGTAGGCGGGCCAGAACGGCTTCTGCCACGTGCCGGACGCGTTGATGAGCCCGCGCGCCCGCCAGACGACGGCCTCGCCGGACCGCTCGACGCTGCGTGACCGCACCAGCAGACGGTCCCCGTCCGACTCCACGCGCTCGACGCGGACGGGCCGCTGGACGTGGAGCTCGAAGGCCTCCTCGTACTGCGCGAAGTAGTACGGGACCGCGAACGCGGCGGGCTCGTCCAGGTCGGGGACCAGCAGGGGCATGCCGGGCAGGTCGTGCACGCCGTGCGCGTCGGCCATCGTCAGGCCCGGCCAGCGGTGCTGCCAGGCGCCCCCGGCCTGCGGGGCGTCGTCGAGCACCACGAACGTCGCGTCCGCGTGCTCCCAGTGCGGCTCCCCGACGGCGACGAGGCCGGCGCGGCGCAGGTGGTAGGCCGCGGACAGCCCGGCCTGCCCGGCGCCGACGACCACGACGGTGACGTCGACGGGGTCCTGGCCGGCTCCCGGTCGACGCGCTCGCCGGGACCGACGGGTGTCCGGGGTCCCGCCGGTGGCTGTCGGGGGGCTCGGGGAGGGGTCCATGGCCCGACCAACGTACCCGCTCACCCGGGAGGGGCCACGGGCCCGGCCGCTCGCGTGGTGGGATGGGCCCATGGTCGACGACGTGTCCGCGCAGGTCATCGTGAGTGCGACGGCCGGTCCGCTCACCGCGGCGACCGCCGACGCCGTCCGCGCCCTGGCCGAGCGGGCCACCGCCGCGGACGGGGTGGCGCCGCTGTCCGAGCAGCCGCTGCTGTGGCTGACCGAGCCGGAGGCCCCGGTGATCCACCTGCGCGCCGAGGGACCGGACGGCCTGGTCGGGTACGCGCAGCTCGACGCGGGGTCGCAGTCGTCGGTCAAGGCCGAGCTCGTCGTGGACCCCGAGCACCGTCGGGCCGGCGTCGGGCGGGCGCTGCTGTCCCGCGCGCTCGCCGAGACCAGGACCGTCCGGGACCGGGAGCTGCGGGTCTGGGCGCACGGCGACCTGCCACCGGCACGCGCGTTCGCCGACGACGCGGGGATGACCGTCGTCCGCGAGCTGCTGCAGATGCACCTGGACCTCACGACGCGGACCACGGTGGCACCGGTCCTGCCGCCCGAGGTCCGGGTGCGCCCGTTCGTGCCGGGCCAGGACGAGGACGCGTGGCGGCGCGTGAACTCCCGCGCGTTCGCGCACCACCCGGAGCAGGGCCGGATGACGTCGGCGGACCTGCGCGCCCGGGAGGCGGAGCCGTGGTTCGACCCCGCCGGGTTCCTGCTGGCGGAGCGCGACGGGATCCTGCTCGGGTCGGTGTGGACCAAGGTGCACGAGGGCGGCGAGCACGGCGACGAGCCCGTCGGCGAGATCTACGTCGTCGGCGTCGACCCCGACGCGCAGGGCCTGGGGCTGGGCCGCGCCCTGACCGCGCTGGGCCTCGACCACCTGGCCGGACGGGGCCTGCGGACGGCGATCCTGTACACCGGCGCCGAGAACACGGTCGCGGTGCACACGTACGAGCGGGCGGGCTTCGTGCGGTCCGCGGTGGACGTGATGTTCGGTTCCGATACCAAGAGTTCACCTGTGGGTGTCACGATGGGCGTATGACGGACGCCCCCGCTATCGAACCGTCCCTGGCGGCTCACATCGCCGAGCACATGGCGCAGGCCGAGATCGACGAGCAGCCGATCACCGACCTGGAGCCGCTGCCGGACGACCGGTTCCTCGACCGGGAGCTCTCGTGGCTCGCCTTCAACCAGCGTGTGCTGGAGCTGGCCGAGGACCGCGACATCCCGTTGCTCGAGCGCGTCCGCTTCCTGGCGATCTTCGCGTCCAACCTCGACGAGTTCTTCATGGTCCGCGTGGCCGGCCTCAAGCGCCGCATCGCGACCGGGATCGCCGTGACCGCCGCCTCGGGCCAGTCCCCGCGCCAGGTCCTCGAGAACATCAGCGAGGAGGCCCACCGGCTCATGGCCCGCCACGCGGCGGTGTTCGCGGAGCAGGTGCAGCCCGAGCTGGCCAACGAGGGCATCACGCTGGTCCGCTGGGACGAGCTGGGCGAGAGCGAGCAGGACCGCCTGCGCAAGTTCTTCCGCCGGCAGATCTTCCCGGTGCTGACCCCCCTGGCGGTGGACCCGGCGCACCCGTTCCCGTACATCTCCGGGCTCTCGCTGAACCTCGCGGTCGTGGTGACCAACCCGACCACGGGCAAGGAGCACTTCGCGCGCGTCAAGGTGCCGCCGCTGCTCCCCCGGTTCATCGCGGTCGACGCGTCGGGCCGGCCGAGCGCGCCCGACGTGCAGGCCGCGTCGCCCGAGAAGGGCCCGATGTCGTTCGTGCCCGTCGAGGACGTCATCTCCGAGCACCTCGAGCACCTGTTCCCCGGCATGGTCGTCCAGGAGCACCACACGTTCCGGGTCACCCGCAACGAGGACGTGGAGGTCGAGGAGGACGACGCCGAGAACCTCCTCAAGGCCATGGAGAAGGAGCTGCTGCGCCGCCGGTTCGGCCCGCCCGTGCGGCTCGAGATCGCGGACAGCATCAGCCCGCGCATCCGCCACCTGCTCATCCGCGAGCTCGGCATGGCGGAGGACGAGGTCTACCAGCTGCCGGCCCCGCTGGACGCGACCGGGCTCAACCTCATCGCGGACCTCGACCGCGCCTCGCTGCAGTTCCCGCGGTTCGTGGCCTCCACGGCCCGCCAGCTGGCCGAGGTGGAGAGCGCGACGCCGGCGGACATGTTCGCCAAGATCCGCGAGCGCGACATCCTGCTGCACCACCCGTACGACTCGTTCTCGACCTCGGTGCAGACCTTCCTGCAGCAGGCCGCGGCCGACCCGCAGGTGCTCGCCATCAAGCAGACCCTGTACCGGACGTCGGGCGACTCCCCCATCATCGACGCCCTGATCGACGCCGCCGAGGCAGGCAAGCAGGTGCTGGCGCTGGTCGAGATCAAGGCCCGTTTCGACGAGCAGAACAACATCTCCTGGGCCCGCAAGCTCGAGCAGGCCGGCGTGCACGTCGTCTACGGCATCGTCGGCCTCAAGACGCACTGCAAGCTGTCGCTGATCGTGCGCCAGGAGGGCGAGGGGCTGCGCCGCTACTGCCACATCGGCACCGGCAACTACAACCCGAAGACCGCGCGGCTGTACACGGACCTCGGCCTGCTGACCAGCGACCTCGAGGTGGGGCAGGACCTCACGCGGCTGTTCAACCAGCTGTCCGGGTACGCGCCGAAGTCCCGGTTCCACCGGCTGCTCGTCGCGCCCCGCTCCGTGCGCGCCGGCCTGATCGAGCGCATCGACCGAGAGGCGGCCGCCGCGCGCGACGGTCACCCGGCGTGGATCAAGATCAAGGTCAACTCCATGGTCGACGAGGCGACGATCGACGCGCTGTACCGGGCGTCGCGCGCCGGCGTCTCCGTCGACCTGGTCATCCGGGGCATCTGCGCGCTGCGCCCCGGGGTGCCGGGCCTGTCGGAGAACATCCGGGTGCGCTCGATCCTCGGGCGCTTCCTCGAGCACTCCCGGATCTTCGCGTTCGCCGCGTCGGACCCGCCCGAGGACGCGAGCTTCGAGGGCCCCGAGATCTACATCGGCTCGGCCGACCTCATGCACCGCAACCTCGACCGCCGCGTGGAGGCCCTGGTCCGGATCTCCGACGCGGAACAGGTCAGCGAGCTGGTGGAGCTGTTCGACGAGTCGATGGACGACGGCACCTCGTCGTGGCACCTCGAGCCGGACGGCTCGTGGGTCCGGCACCACCTCGGCCCCGACGGACCGCTGGCGGACCTGCAGGCCGTGCTGATCAACCGGCAGCGGCGTCGGCCCGGTACCGCTCGGTGAGCCCCACCCAGGCGCCGGCCGTCGTCGAGGCGGCCGGGGCCATCGTGTGGCGCGTGCGCCTGGGCCGGCTGCAGGTCGCCCTGGTCCACCGGCCCCGGTACGACGACTGGTCCTGGCCCAAGGGCAAGGTCGACCCCGGCGAGACGATCCTGGCCGCGGCGACGCGCGAGGTGGCCGAGGAGACGGGTCACGACGTGGTCCTGGGCGTCCCCCTGCCGGGCCTCGAGTACTCCCTGTCCGACGGCCGCCGCAAGCGGGTGCACTACTGGGCCGCGCAGGTGGCCGGCCGGCCGGACGCCGCCGCCCTGCGCGCCCGGCCCCCGGTGCCCCCGGCGTCGACCAAGGAGATCGACCAGCTGCGCTGGTTCGACGTCGGCACCGCGGCCAAGAGGCTCACGCGCGACGACGACCGGGAGCCGCTCGTCTCGCTGGTCGAGGCCTACGACAAGGGCCGGCTGGACACGCGGGCCCTCGTGGTCGCGCGGCACGGCACGGCCCGGCGCCGGTCGACCTGGAAGGGCACCGAGCTCGACCGCCCCCTGACGCCGGAGGGCCACCGGCAGTCCCGCGCCTTGATCTCCGTCCTGTCGACCTTCGGCGTCGGCCGCGTGGTCACCAGCGCGTGGGCCCGGTGCGTCACGACGGTCGAGCCCTATGCCGCCGCCGCGCAGGTCGCGCCCGAGATCTCGAGCATCCTGACGGAGGCGCAGCACTCGACGTCGCCCGCGCGGGTGGCCGCCGAGGTGCTGGGGCTGCTGCAGTCGGCCGGCGACGTCGTGGTCTGCACCCACCGTCCGGTGCTGCCGACCGTCGTCGACGTCCTCGCCCAGCACGCCACCCGGCAGGTCGCCGACGCGCTACCCACCGCGGACCCGTTCC
Organism: Cellulomonas sp. P5_C6; assembly: GCF_054049635.1. Taxonomy (NCBI): domain Bacteria; kingdom Bacillati; phylum Actinomycetota; class Actinomycetes; order Micrococcales; family Cellulomonadaceae; genus Cellulomonas; species Cellulomonas sp. P5_C6. Next base: position 27,904 of record NZ_JBFULZ010000065.1, read on the forward strand.
TGCACCCCGCGCAGGTGCTCGTCGCGCACGTGGCGCAGACGCCGAAGGGCCCTCGCGTCGTGGCGACCGAGACGCACCGCCCGCACGAGGACTGAGCCTCGGGGCAGGCTCGTCAGGTCAGGAGCGTCAGGATCGGGTTGAGGATCCAGTAGACGCCCGCCGCCACGATGGCCGACGCGGGGATGGTCAGCACCCAGGCGTACGCGATGTTCTTGGCCACGCCCCAGCGGACCGCCGACAGTCGCTTGGTAGCACCGACGCCCATGATCGCGGACGTGATGGTGTGCGTGGTGGAGATGGGGGCGTGCAGCCAGTAGGCGCTGGCGTACAGCACCGACGCGGCGACCGACTCGGCGACGAACCCGCGGGCGGGGTCGAGCTCGATGATCTTGCGGCCGAGCGTGCGCATGATGCGCCACCCGCCGGAGTACGTGCCCAGGGAGATCGCGAGCGCGGACGAGAGCTTGACCCAGAGCGGGATGGTGTCGCCGCTGTAGAACCCGCCGGCGACGAGTGCCAGCAGGATGACGCCCATGGTCTTCTGCGCGTCCTGGAGGCCGTGGCCGAGTGCCATCGCGGCCGCCGACGCGGTCTGCGCGACCCGGAAGCGCCGCATCGTGCGGGCCGGCGCCGAGTTCCGCACGAGCCACAGCAGGCCCACCATCAGCACGAACGCGAGGAAGAACCCGACGAACGGCGAGAGCACCATCGGGATGACGACCTTGTCCAGGATCGCGTCCCAGTGCACGGTGACGCCTGCGGCGACGCCGACGCCCGTGAGCGCGCCGATCAGCGCGTGGGTCGACGACGAGGGCAGCCCGAGCCGCCAGGTGATCAGGTTCCAGACGATGGCGCCGATCAGCGCGGACAGGACGATGATCAGCGCCTCCTGGGAGGAGACGCCGCCGATGCTGATGATGTCCTCGGCGATGGTCGTGGCCACCTGGGTGCCCAGGAGCGCGCCGAGGAGGTTGAAGACGGCCGCCATGATGAGCGCGGCGCGGGGCGTGAGGGCCCGGGTGGACACCGACGTCGCGATCGCGTTCGCGGCGTCGTGGAAGCCGTTGGTGTAGTCGAACCCGAGCGCGAACGCGACAACGACGATGACGAGCGCGAGTTCCACCGCGCTCAGGACTCCTTGAGCGCGATGGTCTCGACGGTGTTGGCCACCTTCTCGAACGCGTCGGCGGCGTTCTCGAGCTTCTCGACGATCTCCTTGACCTTCATCAGCTGGATGGGGTCGACGACCTCGTCGAACAGCTGCGCGAGGAGCTTGCGGTGGATCTTGTCGGCCTGGTTCTCCAGGCGGTTGACCTCGACCCAGTACTCGGACAGCGAGTCCATCGAGCGCAGGCGGGGCATGGCCTCGGCCGTGAGCTCGGCGGCGCGCTGGAGCACCTGGACCTGCTCGGACACGCGCGGGGGCAGCTCGTCGACCTTGTACAGGACGATGAGGTCCGCGGCCTCCTCCATGAAGTCCATGCAGTCGTCGAGGCTCGAGGCGAGCATGTAGATGTCGTCGCGGTCGAACGGCGTGACGAACGTCTGGTTCAGGCGACGCATGATCGAGTGCGTCGCGTCGTCCGCCTCGTGCTCCGCGTCGGCGATCCGCTTGCCGATCTCCTTGCGGGTGGAGCGGTCGGCCCCGAGCATCTCGCCCAGCAGGTTCGCGCCGGTGACGAGGTGAACCGCCTGGGCGGCGAAGAGGTCGAAGAACGTGGTGTCGCGCGGGGTGAGGCGCAGGCGCACGGCAGGCTCCGGAGAAAGGGGTGGGAGGACGGGATCAGGCTAGGTCACGGTCATGGGAATGCCTAACGCACGTCGACGTGCGCATGGACACATGGTGACAGCCGGATGACGTCTGTGGAGGCCCCTTGCTCGACCCCGAGACATGGGCGACGCCGGACCGCGGAGCGCCTCTCGGCGCGTGGCCGCTCGAAGCGGCTTGAGATGGAGCCCGGGGCTACCGCGGCCCGACGTCGAGATCGATCGTACGCCCGGAGGTCGGCGCCGGGACGGCGGCGGGCGGGTGACGCGCGGCCCCCAGGGGCCCGACCTGCAGATTCACCCCTGCGCGATCACTCGAGCCGGTCGGCCCGCCACAACGACGCGGCGTGCTCGAGCTCCTCCGCCGTCCGTACCAGCGAGGCGGCGCCGCGCGTCAGCCGCACGGCACCCGTGGGGTCGACGTCGTCCAGGTGGTCGGCGTCGAATGCCGCGCCGGTGGCGAGCACCCGGCAGAACGCGGCCGCACGCTCGAGCGCGACGTCGAGCTCACCGGTGTAGACGCCCGAGAGCACCGCGTCGGCGACGGCACGCACGTCCGCGGGTCCGGCCGTGTCCGCGACACCGGCGACCACGTCGTGCACGGGGGCCGCCGTGACGCCGAGGCGGTAGCGGTCGGCGATCGTCGTGGGGTCGCGGCGCACCCACTCGCGCAGCACGTAGAGCCGCCAGAGCGCCCCCRGCAGGGTGTCCGCCGGGCTCTCGGACCACAGGGCGGCGACGACGTCGAGGCCCTCGGTCTCGACCAGCGACACCAGCCGCGTGACGACGTCGGGGTCGGTGTTCGCCCGGCCCTGGTGCACCAGCGCCGCCGCGGTCGTGTGCGCCGCCTCGTTGCGCAGCGCGGGGTCGTACCCGCCGGGGAGCTCGTCGGCCGCGGCCGGATCGAGCATGGCAGGCCGTCGTGGTCGCCTGGCCCCGCCGTCGCCTCCGCCTGTGCCGTTCATCGCACGATGATCCCCCGGACACCGGCGTCAGGCCAGCACGCAGCGCCGTCTCCCGCCGGGCGACCCCTTCGACGTGCGCACCCATCGTGCCGGGGCCAAGGTGGGGTTGATCTCCCGGGAGCGGCCCGGGGGCGAGGGAGGTCAGGTCATGTCCCACGCGACAGGGTCGCCGCAGGGGTCGACGGGGGACGCGGCCGTGCCGCCGAACCCGTACAAGAACAAGGCGATCGCGCTGGCCATCGCCGCCGCGGTCGGCGGCTTCCTCTTCGGGTTCGACAGCTCGGTCATCAACGGCGCGGTCGACAGCATCCAGAGCACCTTCGACATCGGGTCGACGCTCACGGGCTTCGTCGTCGCGGTGGCCCTGCTCGGCTGCGCCTTCGGCGCGTGGCTCGGCGGCAAGCTGGCCGACCGCTGGGGCCGCACCAAGGTGATGTTCCTCGGCGCGGTCCTCTTCTTCATCTCCTCGATCCTCTCGGGTATCGCGTTCGGCGTCTGGGACCTGGTCCTGTGGCGCGTGATGGCCGGCATCGGCATCGGTATCGCGTCCGTCATCGCGCCGGCCTACATCGCCGAGATCGCGCCCGCCGCCATGCGTGGCCGACTCGGCTCCCTGCAGCAGCTCGCCATCACGCTCGGTATCTTCGCCGCGCTGCTCTCCGACCAGCTGCTGCAGACGGCGGCGGGCGGCGCGTCCGAGGAGCTGTGGCTCGGGCTCGAGGCGTGGCGGTGGATGTTCATCGTCGCCGTGATCCCCGCGGCCGTGTACGGCATCCTCGCGCTGCGCATCCCGGAGTCGCCCCGCTACCTCATCGCCACGGGCAAGCGCGAGGACGCCAAGAAGGTGCTGGCCACGACGCTGGCCGAGGGCGACGACGTCGAGGCGCACGTCGTCCAGATCGAGCAGACCATCGCAGCCGACAAGAAGCTCAAGGCGCAGGCCAGCCTCAAGGGTCCGCGGTTCGGGCTGCTGCCCGTGGTGTGGGTCGGCATCCTGCTGTCGGTGTTCCAGCAGTTCGTCGGCATCAACGTGATCTTCTACTACTCGACGACGCTCTGGCAGGCGGTCGGGTTCGAGGAGAGCCAGTCGTTCATGGTCTCGACGATCACGTCGATCACCAACGTGCTGGTGACCTTCATCGCCATCGCGCTCATCGACAAGGTCGGCCGCCGACCGCTCCTGCTCACCGGCTCCGTCGGGATGGCGGTCACCCTCGGGATCATGGCCCTCGCGTTCACGCAGTCGTCGGGCACGGGCAAGGACGTCACGCTCGACGGGTCGTGGGGCGTCATCGCCCTGATCGCCGCCAACCTGTTCGTCGTGTTCTTCGGCGCCACATGGGGCCCGCTGGTCTGGGTGCTGCTGGGCGAGATGTTCCCCAACCGCATCCGCGCCGCAGCGCTCGGCGTCGCGGCGGCGGCGCAGTGGATCGCGAACTTCCTCATCACGGTCTCGTTCCCGCCGCTGCTCGACAAGTTCGGCGCCTCGATCCCGTACCTGATGTACGCGATCTTCGCGACGCTGTCGTTCTTCTTCACGCTCTGGAAGGTGCCCGAGACCAAGGGCATCGAGCTGGAGGACATGGAGGGCGTCAAGGTCGACCGCAGCCGTCGGGGCACGGCGACCCCCGCCTGACGGCCACACCGCGCGCGGCCGGGCTCCCCTCCACGGGCCCGGCCGCGTCGCTGTCCCGGGAACAGATCCCGCGCTCAATTGCTTGAAGCAAGCATTAGTCGTAAGGTTGCGTCGAGCAACAAAAGGAGTGCCATGTCGTCCGTCCTGTCCGAGACGCCCCCGCAGACGCTGCTGCGGTCGATCGAGGCCTTCAGCCGCGCCCTGCGCGAGTCGTCCCTGGGGGTGGCCCGCGAGATCGGCTGCTCCAAGGGCACCCTGACGATCCTGCGGATCCTGCAGCGTCGCGGCACGCTCCAGGTGAGCGACATCGCGCACGCGCTGCGCGTCGACATCTCCGTGGCCAGCCGCCACGTCAGCCAGCTGGTCGACGACGGGCTGGTCGAGCGCGCGGTCGACCACGGGGACCGGCGCGTCCGCACCGTCCGGCTGTCCCCCGCGGGCCTGTCGCTCGCGGCCGAGATCGGCGAGGCCCTCGACCGTCGCACGCACGAGGTGTTCCGCGACTGGACGACCCCCGAGCTCGACGCCGCGACCGCGACGCTCGACCGCCTCACGACGGCGGTCTCCGGGTTCGTCCCCGCCGAGGACGTCCTCACCCCCGCCTGATCCGGCCCCACCTGATCCACACAGCCTGATCCACACAGCCTGATCCACCCTGCGAGCACCACGAGAGCGAGCCATGTCCAGCACCACCACGCCCGTCGAACCCACCAGCACGGCCGAGACACCGGCTGCGGCACCGGCACCCAAGATGAGCCACCGCGAGGTGCTCGAGTCGCTGTCGGGCATCCTGCTCGGGATGTTCGTCTCGATCCTCGCGACGAGCGTCGTCTCCTCGTCGCTGCCGCGGATCATCTCGGACCTGAACGGCACCCAGTCGGCCTTCACCTGGGTGGTCACCGCCACCCTGCTGACCACCACGATCTCCACGCCGATCTGGGGCAAGCTGGCCGACCTGGTCGACCGCAAGCTGCTCATCCAGCTCGCGCTGACCATCTCGGTGGTCTCCTCGGCGCTCGCCGGGTTCTCCCACACCACCGGCATGCTCATCGGCATGCGCGCCCTTCAGGGCATCGGCGCCGGAGGTCTGACCGCCCTGGGCACCATCCTGATCTCCGACATCATCAGCCCCCGCGAGCGCGGCAAGTACATGGGTCTCATGGGCGCCGTGATGGGCATCGGCATGGTCGGCGGCCCGCTGCTCGGCGGCGTCATCACCGACGGCCCGGGCTGGCGCTGGAACTTCTTCATCGGCCTGCCGTTCGCGGTCGCCGCGATCATCGTGCTGCAGCGCACCCTGCACCTGCCCCCGCGAAAGTCCCGCAAGGTGAAGATCGACTACGCCGGCGCGACGCTCATCTCGCTCGGCATCGCGACCCTGCTCCTGTGGATCACGTTCGCCGGCAGCTCGTTCGAGTGGGCCTCGTGGCAGACCGCCGTCATGGTCGGCGGCTCGCTCCTGCTGATCGCCGTCGCCATCTGGGTCGAGTCGCGCGCCGCCGAGCCGATCATCCCGCTGTACCTGTTCAAGAACCGCACGCTGGTCCTCGCGGTCGTCGCCAGCATCGCGGTCGGCGTCGCCCTGTTCGGCACCTCGGTGTTCCTCAGCCAGTACATGCAGCTGGCCCGCGGGAAGACGCCCACGCAGTCCGGCCTGCTCACCATCCCGATGATCGTCGGCCTGCTGGTCTCCTCGACCATCTCCGGCCAGATCATCAGCCGCACCGGCAAGTACAAGAAGTTCATGGTCGCCGGCGCCGTCCTGCTCACCTCGGGCCTCGGGCTCATGGGGACCATCCACTTCGACACGAGCTTCGGGCTGGTCGGCCTCTACCTGGTGATCATCGGCGCGGGCGTGGGCATGCTCATGCAGAACCTCGTGCTCGCCGTGCAGAACACCCTGGACGTCAAGGAGATCGGGTCCGGCACGTCGACGGTCGCGTTCTTCCGCACCCTCGGCGGCGCGCTCGGCGTGTCCGCGCTGGGTGTCGTGCTCTCCCACCGGGTGACCACGCTGATCGCCCGGGGCCTCACCGGCCTCGGCATCGACCCGGCCGCCATGGGCGCCAGCGGCGCGATCCCCGACCTGTCGACCCTCCCGGACAACATCCGCGGCGTCGTCGAGCAGGCCTTCGGCAACGCCATCGCGGACCTGTTCCTCGTGGCCGCGCCCGTCGCGCTGGTGTCGCTGATCGCCGTGCTGTTCCTCAAGGAGGTGCCGCTGGGCACCCGCTCGGGCATCGAGCAGCTGCTCGAGTCCGAGGGCGGGATGCTGGCGCCGGCCACGTCGGAGGCCGCCGTGAACGCGGAGCTCGACGCCCTCGAGGCCGAGCAGAAGGTCTCGACCCGGGACTGACCACCGCCCGACAGCGCCCCACGACGACCGTCGTGGGGCGCTGTCGCGTTCAAGGCGGCCGGTCCCGATGCCGATGACCCGGGCAACCGTTCCGCTCGCGAGAGGCCCACGATGTCGTCGACCACCCCCGGCTGGTACCCGGACCCCGACCCGAACGCGAGCCCGGGCGGGCAACGCTGCCACGACGGCAACGCGTGGACCGCGCACGTCTCCGCCCCCGCGGCACCCACAGAGCTGTTCTCACCGGTGTACTCCGCACCGGGCGCCGTGGCGCCGTCGCCGGCCTACGGGCAGCCGGTGCATGGCACACGGCCTCCGGCACAGAGGTCGGCGATGCCGTACGCGCCCGCCGTCCCGCTCGACGCGGATCGGCCGTGGGACCGGATGGCCGGGGGCCGCATCGTGGTCGGCTCGATGAGCAAGGAGCAGTTCAAGGCGCTCCCTCGTCGGGAACGGGTCGCCAAGAACCGCCCCGACATCGACCTGGCGCGCGGCCGGAACTCGCTGGCCTTCAACGGTGTCATCGCGGCGGCGATCAGCTTCGTCATCAGCGGGTACCTGGTCGTCGCCATCGCGGGGATCGTCTGGTCCGCCCGTGGTCTGAGGCGCGCGAACGAGTTCGAGGGACAGGGCTACCCGCCGCTGGGCCGCGGGCAGGCGACGACGGGCCTCGTGCTCGGCATCGTCAGCGCCGCACTCGGTGCGCTCTCGCTCGTGGTCAGGTTCAGCTCGCTGTAAGAGCCAGACGCGCCGCCCGACCCCTCCGACCGGGCGGCGCGTCTGAGCCTGTGGGCCCCCGCGTCAGTGCGCGCGGCGCGCCGCGGCGAGGTTCTCGTTCAGGCGGCCCAGCTGTGAGGCCAGCGCCTCGATCTCGTCCTCGCTCCAGCCCGAGAGCGCGCGGCGCAGGAACTCGCGACGGGCACCCTGCGCGGTCTCGAATCGGTGCCGGCCCTCGTCGGTGAGCTCGAGCAGCTGTCCCCGGTAGTCGTCGGGGTCGGGCCGCCGGGACACCAGGCCCAACGACCCCAGCCGGGCGAGCTGCCGGGACATGGTGCCGCGACCGACGCCGATGTGCGTCGCCAGGTCGCTGGCCCGCACACCGGGGGTCGCGGCGATGAGCGCCAGGAGCGAGTACGCGGCGGGCTCGAGATCGGGGTGCACGTCCCGCGAGATCGACGCCGACGAGGCCTGGGCGCGGCGCAGGAGAAGGCCGAGCTCACGCTCGAGCTGCCGGAACTGTTCGTCGACCACGGTCACATCCTGCCGGGACCGGCACGAGAAACGCTGCATCGCCACCCGGGAGGGTGGGAGCGTTTCAGCAGATCACCGCGCGGATGGGGGTGTCAACACCCAGACGCCGTCAGCGGGACCAGGTGGTGCGCTGCCGGGCCACGTGGGCGATCGCCGCGATGCGCTGCGGGTCGAGCCGGACCGGCATCGCGCGGAACACCGCCTGGACGTCCTGGCGGGTGATGGCGAACGCGTCGTGCTGGGGCTGGACCGTGCGCACCTCGAGGTCGCCCTGGACCACCACGACACCGCGCACGGTGATCGCCGCGCAGGCCGCCGCGAGCAGCGCGCCCTGGACGCGCGTGGCCTCGAGCCGGGCGTCGCGCAGGTAGGACATGGACCGCCCGTCGACCTCGAGGGTGCGGCCCTCGACGACGACGTGCTGCCCGGGGTGCTTGCGCTCCGCGACCGTGAAGATGCCGGCGGGACCGATGAGCAGGTGCTCCACCAGGCTGCCCTGCCGGCCCAGGGGCACGTCGTGCACCACCTGCCAGCCCTCGTCGCCCAGGCGCTCGAGCCGGGTGCGCACCGAGCTGCCCCGCTCGCCGCGGATCGCGGCGAGGTCGATGGTGTCCCAGTCCGCGCCGCCGAGCCACGCCTGCAGCGCCGCCTCGTCCGCGGGGGCCAGGGAACCGGAGTTCTGCGTCGGCAGCGTCATGGCCAGCTCGGCCACGTCGGCACGCAGGTAGGCCTGGGCCGCTCGGCGCAGGCCGCTCTCGAAGTGGGGGTCGTCGACCACGACCTCACCGGACTGCAGGTCGACCGATCCGACCCGGGCGCCGGTCTCCTGCGTGACATAGAGACGGTCGGCGCCGTAACGCCTCCATCGCCGCACCGTCAGGACATCTTCCACGCAGGCATTATCGGCACGCGGTCGCACGGACTTCAGCCGTGTCGACCATCCGGACGTCACCCGTCCGGGGTGTCGGGCCCGGCGCGCCGGACGACACCCCGAACGGGCGCCCGATCAGGCGTCCGCGTCGAACGTCAGGCTGACGGAGTTCATGCAGAACCGGTCGCCCGTGGGGGTCTGCGGGGCGTCGTCGAACACGTGCCCGAGGTGCGAGCCGCACCTCGCGCAGCGCACCTCGGTGCGCACCATGCCCAGGCTGCGGTCGCTGATCAGCTCGACCCGGTCGCCGGCCAGCGGCGAGAAGAAGCTGGGCCAGCCGCAGTGCGAGTCGAACTTGGTGTCGGAGCGGAACAGCTCGTTGCCGCACGCGCGACAGCGATAGACACCCTCTCGCTTCTCGTCCAGCAGCTCGCCCGTCCACGCCCGCTCGGTCCCGGCC
>NZ_JBFULZ010000066.1:0-30606 GCF_054049635.1 Cellulomonas sp. P5_C6
GCCCACGTGGCTCTGCGCCGCCCGGGCCGCGATCGCAGCGACCGCCGGGTCCACGCCGTCGCGGGAGACGAGCAGGGCGGCGACGGCGTCGACCGGGGGCACGCGCAGCGCCACCGCGCGGCTGCGGGAGCGGATGGTGACCAGGACGTCCTGCGGGCTCGGCGCGCACAGCACCCAGACCGTCCGCCCTGCGGGCTCCTCGATCGCCTTCAGGAGCGAGTTTCCGCTGGTGTCGTTCAGCCGGTCCGCGTCCTCGATGATGATGACCCGGTGCCGCCCCTGCGCCGGCGCCCGCTGCGCCAGCTCGACCAGCGGGCGCGCGGTCTCCGCGCGGATGAACACCCCCTCGGTCGCGACGACGGTCACGTCCGGGTGCAGCCCGCGCAGGGTGGTCGTGCAGTCGTGGCAGACGCCGCAGCCGCCGGTGGCGCACTGCAGCGCCGCGGCGAACGCGCGGGCCGCGTTGGACCGGCCCGACCCCGGCGGTCCGGTGAGCAGCCACGCGTGCGTCATCGCGGACGGGTCCTCGACCGCGTGGCGCAGCACCTCGACGGCGGGCTCCTGCCCGATGACGTCGTCCCAGACGCTGGTCACGGCGTCAGCCCGAGGATGCCGGCGACCCGCTCGCGGATCGCCGCCGCCAGCTGGTCGACCGGCCAGGTCGCGTCCAGCACGAGCCAGCGCCCGGGCTCGGCCTCGGCGCGCCCGAGGAACGCCTCGCGCGTGCGGCGGTGGAACTCGTCGCCGGCGCGCTCGAGCCGGTCCGGGTCGCCGGTGAGCCGCGACCGGCCCTGGACCGGGTCGAGGTCCAGCAGCACGGTCAGGGTGGGCAGCAGCCCGTCGACGGCCCACAGGGAGAGCCGCTCGACCTCGTCGGCCCCCAGGTCCCGGCCGCTGCCCTGGTAGGCGACGGAGGAGTCGAGGTAGCGGTCGGTGACGACCACGGCGCCGCGCGCGAGCGCCGGCCGCACCAGCGACGCGACGTGGTGCGCGCGGTCGGTGGCGTACAGCAGCGCCTCGGTGCGGGCGTCGACATGGTCCCCGTGCAGGACGGCGTCCCGCAGCAGCTGCCCGAGCTCGGTCCCGCCCGGCTCGCGGGTCAGCACGACCTCGCGCCCCAGGCCCGTCAGCCAGTCGCCCAGCAGCCGCGCCTGGGTGGACTTGCCGGCGCCGTCGCCGCCCTCGAACGAGACGAAGAGTCCCTGGTGCAGCGGGGCGTCGGTCGAGGTCACGTGCGTCAGGGTAGCCGCCCGCGGTGACAGCCCCGACGAGCCGGAGCCGAGGTCACTCGCCGGGGTAGCTCACGCCGATCAGTGACCGGACGGTGTCCATGGTCCGCAGGACCTCGAGCGTGTTGCCCCAGGTCATCCGCGGGCTCTCGGTGGCGCCGAGGGCGACCTGGCGGGCGACCTCCGCGGCCTCGTACTGCAGGCCCTTGGTGCCCGGCTGGTCGAACTCCCAGACCCGCCCGTCCAGGCGCTGCACCCGGAACGACGTGGGTGCGTAGAAGCTGCCCTTGACCACGATGTTGCCCTCGGTGCCCGAGATCAGCGCCATGGTCGGGGTCTTGGCCCACATGGTCGTCGACAGCGTGGCCTGCGTGCGGTCGCCGTACGACAGGACGATCGAGATCTGCCCGTCGACGCCCGTCGTGGTCAGCTGCCCGGTCGCCTGGACGTCGTCCGGGACGCCGAGGAAGTCGTGCGCGAACGAGACCGGGTACACGCCGAGGTCCAGCAGCGCCCCGCCGGCGAGCGCCGGGTCGAACAGCCGGCTCTTCGGGTCGAACGTGAACGCCTGGCCGTGGTCCGCGGAGAGGTTGATGATCTCGCCGATCTCGCCCGCGTCGATCACCTGGTGCAGCGCGTAGACGTGCGGCAGGAACCGCGTCCACATGGCCTCCATCACGAAGACCCCGACCTCGCGGGCCGCCGCGAAGACCTCCTCGGCCTCCCCCGCGTTGCGCGTGAACGCCTTCTCCACCAGCACGTGCTTGCCTGCGCGGATGGCGAGGAGCGCCTGCTCCTTGTGCTCGGAGTGCGGGGTCGCGATGTAGACCGCGTCGACCTGCGTGTCCTCGACGAGCTCCCGGTAGCCGACGTGGGTCGTGGGGATGTGGTGCGCGGTGGCGAAGCGCTGGGCGCGGTCCTTGTTCCGCGAGCCCACGGCGACCAGCTGGGCGCGGGTGTGCGCGTTGACCGCGGACGCGAACGTCGCGGCGATGTTCCCGGCGCCGAGGATGCCCCAGCGGATCGGCGGTGCGGTGCGAGGGTCCTGCGCGCGGTCTGCCATGGGCGACAACCTAGCGCGCACGGCGACACCCGCGAGGCGGACCCCGAGGCGGGCCACGCGCCGGACCGACCTGACGAGGTCGTGAGTTTCCGACGACGTCGTGAGCTGCAGCTGACGACCTCGTCGGAAAGTGACGACCTCGTCGCCACGTGCCCGCACGTTGCCGCCGGTGACGTGATGGTGGGCTCGGCGCTGACGCGCGAGACCTGTGCGGCCGACCTATTTCTTGGCGGCGGCCTTGCTCTTCGCAGGGGCGCGGCGGGCCGGCGCCTTCTTCTTCGCGGGCGCGGACGCGCGCTTCTCGGCCAGCAGCTCGACGGCCTGCTCGCGCGTGATCGACTCGGGCGTGAGGTCGCGCGGCAGGGTGCGGTTGGTGACCCCGTCGGTGACGTACGCGCCGAACCGACCCTCCTTCACGGTGATCGGCTTCTCCGACGTCGGGTCGTCGCCCAGCTCCCGCAGCGGCGGCGCGGAGGTGGCGCCGCGCCCGCGCTTGGGCTGCGCGTAGATGGCCAGCGCCTCGTCGAGCGTCGTCGTGAAGAGGGCCTCCTCGGACGCGAGGGTGCGCGAGTCGGTGCCCTTCTTCAGGTACGGGCCGTAGCGGCCGTTCTGGGCGGTGATCTCGGTGCCGGTCTCGGGGTCGACGCCGACCACGCGCGGCAGGGACAGGAGCGTGAGAGCGTCCTCGAGCGTGATCGTCTGCAGCGACATCGACTTGAACAGCGACGCCGTCCGGGGCTTCGGTGCGGCGGCCAGGGCGCGCTTCTGGGCGGCCGCCGACAGCGAGGTGTCGATCTCGGGGTCGGGCAGGACCTCGGTGACGTACGGCCCGTAGCGCCCGTTGCGCGCCACGATCGGCGTCCCGGCGACGGGGTCGGTGCCCAGCACCTGGTCGCCCTCGGGCTGCGTCTCGAGCAGCTCGCGGGCCTTGGCCACGGTCAGCTCGTCGGGCGCCAGCTCCTCGGGGACGGACGCGCGGCGCGGGTTGCCGTCCTCGCCGGGCTCCGCCCAGGAGTCCTCGAGGTACGGCCCGTACCGGCCGACGCGCAGCACGATGCCCTCACCGATCGGGATCGAGTTGACCTCGCGGGCGTCGATCTCGCCCAGGTTCGCGACGAGGTCGCGCAGACCCTCGCCCTCCTCGTTGCCCGAGCCGTCGCCGAAGTAGAACCGGGACAGCCACGCCACCCGGTCCTTGTCGCCGGCGGCGATCGCGTCGAGGTCCTCCTCCATCTCGGCCGTGAAGTCGTAGTCGACCAGCCAGTCGAAGTTCTCCTCCAGCAGCCGCGTGACGGCGAACGCCAGCCACGACGGCACGAGCGCCTGCCCGCGACCGGTCACGTAGCCGCGGTCCTGGATGACGGAGATGGTGGCGGCGTAGGTGGACGGGCGGCCGATCCCGCGCTCCTCGAGCGCCTTGACCAGCGACGCCTCGGTGTAGCGCGGCGGCGGCGAGGTCCGGTGGCCGTCGGCGGTCAGGTCAGTGCCCGTGACCGGGTCGCCCTCCGCCATCTTCGGCAGCCGGGCGTCGTCCTTCTCGGCGGCGGCCTCCTCGGTCGAGTCGTACCGCGAGWCGTCGCGGCCCTCCTCGTACGCGGCGAGGAACCCGCGGAAGGTGATGACGGTGCCCGACGCGGAGAACAGGACGTCCGTGCCGTCCGCGGCCGTGGCCCCGAGGCGGACCGAGGCGGTCTGGCCGCGGGCGTCGGCCATCTGCGACGCGACGGTGCGCTTCCAGATCAGCTCGTACAGCCGGAACTGGTCGCCGGACAGCTCCTTGGCCACCTGCGCGGGGGTCCGGAAGTGGTCACCGGCGGGGCGGATGGCCTCGTGGGCCTCCTGCGCACCCTTCGCCTTGCTCGCGTACACGCGCGGCGCGTCCGGGATGTACTCGGCGCCGTACAGCTCCGAGGCCTGCCGGCGCGCGGCGTCGATGGCCTGCGAGCTCAGCGACGAGGAGTCGGTACGCATGTAGGTGATGTAGCCGTTCTCATACAGCCCCTGCGCGGTGCGCATGGTCTGCCGCGACGCCATCCGCAGCTTGCGCGAGGCCTCCTGCTGCAGCGTCGAGGTGGTGAACGGTGCCGCCGGGCGGCGCGTGTACGGCTTGGTCTCCAAGCTGGTGACGGAGAACGCGGAGTCGGCCAGGCCCGCCACCAGCGAGGACGCACGGGCCTCGTCGAGGTGGGCGACGTCCGCGGCCCGCAGCTCGCCCGAGTCCAGGAAGTCGCGACCGGTGGCCACGCGCTGTCCGTCGACCGACGTCAGGCGGGCGTCGAACGACGGCTCGGCCGCGTCGGACACGGCGAACGTCCCGGTGATGTCCCAGTAGTCGGCGGCGACGAACGCCATGCGCTCGCGCTCGCGCTCGACCACCAGGCGGGTGGCGACGGACTGCACGCGGCCGGCGGACAGGCCCTGGCGGACCTTGCGCCACAGGACCGGGCTGACCTCGTAGCCGTACAGGCGGTCGAGGATGCGTCGGGTCTCCTGGGCGTCGACCAGCCGGTCGTCGAGCTCCCGGGTGTTGGCCAGCGCGCGCTGGATGGCCTCGCGGGTGATCTCGTGGAACACCATGCGCTTGACCGGGACCTTGGGCTTCAGCTCCTGCAGCAGGTGCCAGGCGATGGCCTCGCCCTCGCGGTCCTCATCGGTGGCCAGGAAGAGCTCGTCCGAGTCCTTCAGCAGCTTCTTGAGCTCGCTGACCTTCTTCTTCTTGTCCTGGTCGACCACGTAGTAGGGGGCGAAGCCGTTGTCGACGTCGACCGCGAACTTGCCGAACGGACCCTTCTTCATGTCCGCCGGGAGCTCCGAGGGCTGGGGCAGGTCACGGATGTGCCCGACGCTCGCCTCGACGTCGTACCCCTCGCCGAGGTACCCGGCGATCGTGCGCGCCTTGGCGGGCGACTCCACGATCACGAGCTTGCGCCCTGCAGACATCGGTCAGGCCCTTCTCAGACTTCGACGGGCCGGACGACCCGCTTCCACGTGCACCGCTGGGGACTCTACGGCGTCCCGTCAACCCCGCGGCAATCGGGATGCCGCGGCCTGCCGCAGCACCAGCATGACGGCGAAAGCCAGGCACGACGCCATCAGGGCACCCGCGGCACCGCCGAGATAGGCCGTGACCTGCTCCGCGCGGGCCTCGAGATCGCCCAGGTTCTCGAAGGTGTGCGACAGCGCGACGGCAGCCGACGCGCCGGCAGCGACGCCGACGATCAGCAGCCCCGCGACGACCGCACGCATGGTCGCGGGCGTGGGCGGCGGGTCGCCCACGATCCGCAGCGCCCCCGTCGTGGTCGACGCGCGCGCCGGGGTCAGGGCCACCAGCGCGCACGCGATCGCGGTCCACGCGAGCACCACGAGGATAGCCGCGACGACGTCCGACGGCCGGTGCCACTGCCCGATGAGGGTCGAGACGCCGGTCGCCGTCGTGTACCCCGCGCCGAGCACCGCCGCCCAGGGCCGCGCCCGCGGCGGGACGACCAGCAGCAGCGCCGCCGACACCGACGCCGCCGCCGTGGTGTGGCCGCTGGGCAGGGTGTTGCCGTACGAGGCCTCGACGCCGAGCTCGGGGCGGTAGAAGACGATGTTCTTGAGCACGCGGGTGGTGAGGTTGGCGCCGATCATCAGCACGGCCACCTGCACGGCCAGGGACCAGCGCCGGCGCAGCGCGGCGATGACCATCGCGGCGACCAGCACCACGGCGATGAAGCCGACCGACACCACCGAGAGCACCCGCTCGGCCACCCGCCACAGCTGCGTCTGCCCGTACGCCGCGCCCTGCAGAGCCGCGTTCTCGACCTCCTGGCCGGCCAGGGTGTCGACGAACACCCGCCACAGCACGAACACGCCGACGAACGAGAGGGCCGCGACCACCAGGCAGACCGTCACCACCACGCCGCGGCGGTCCCGGACGACCGGGACCTGCCGCACGGGCGCGGGGATGACGGGGGTGTCGCTCACCGCACCACGGTAGGTCACCAGGTCCGCCCGGACGGACGCGGCACCACCGCCCGTCCCCGTGCCCCAGGACCCGCGCGCCCTCTCCGCACCGTCCGCAGATCCAGTCGTCGGGACGCTCGGACGTGCGGGCGTCACGGTGCCTCAGGGCACGGGTGCCGGCTCGTCCGGTCCGACGACGACCGCGTGCCGGCACCCGCCCAGCCGCGCCCGCACGTCGGCGTCCGCGTTGATGCACAGCAGGCAACCGCCGCGGCGCTCGAGCTCCCAGCCGGCCTCGTCGATCGCGTCGGCCGCCTGCCCGCTGCGCAGGCTCACGGCCGCCAGGTCGAGCACCACCAGCGACGCCGACCCGGACARCGCGCCCAGCAGCGTGCGGAGCCGCCCGACGTCGGCCCGGCCGAACGACCCCGCCGGCCGCACGTTGGCGGTAAGCCAGGCAGAGACAGCGGGAACAGCGGAGACAGCGGGAACAGCGGGAACGGCGGGTACGGCTGCGGTCACGGTGCTCATGGCAGGCCTCCGGGCTGGGTCCGTCACGCGGTGCTCCGCGTGTGGGAACCACTTCACCCACGCGGCCTGTGCGGTTCCTGGACCTGACCCTCTCGTGACCTGTGCTTCCCGAGGTCCGCCCCGCCCCGGGTGACGCGCGCGCCCCGTGGAGTGGGCGGTCGCGGCGGAGGTACCGGGAGCGGGGCGGGGATCGGGGTCAGCGGACGGACAGCTCCACCGGCACGGGGACCGGCGCGAACCCGGCGGCCTGGACGGTCGCGGGGTCGTGCCGCAGGCAGGCGACGGACCGCCGGGGGTCGTCGCCCTCGACCAGGGGCGCGACGAGCTCCGGCGTGATGGCGGCGCACGCGTCGAACACGTGCGCGCACCGGTCCCGGTACGGGCAGCCGCTCGGCAGGTTCGACATGTCCGGCGGCGAGCCGGGGATGCCGGTCAGCTCGCGGCGCGGCCCGCGCAGGGGCGGGAACGAGTGCAGGAGCGCGTCGGAGTACGGGTGCCGCGGGCGCCGGTACATGTCCTGCGCCGAGGCGTCCTCGACGATCTCGCCGGCGTACATGATCGCGATCCGGTCGGCGATCTCGATGAGCAGCGAGACGTCGTGCGTGATGAAGATGACCGAGAACCCGAGCCGGTCGCGCAGCTCGGCGATCTGCTCGACGATCTGCCGCTGCATCACCACGTCGAGGGCCGTCGTCGGCTCGTCCATGATCAGCACCTGCGGGTCGAGCGCCAGCGCCATGGCGATCATGACGCGCTGCCGCATGCCGCCCGACAGCTGGTGCGGGTAGTCCCGCAGCCGGTCCGCGGAGATGCCGACCAGCTCGAGCATGCCGGCGGACCGCTCGAGGGCCTCCTTCTTGCTGATCCCCGGGACGTGCGCGGTGATGGCGTCGGCGATCTGGCGCCCGATCCGGTAGACCGGGTTGAGCGAGTTCATCGCGCCCTGGAACACGATCGCGAGGTCCTGCCAGCGGGTGGCCCGCAGCTGCTGGTCGTTCAGCGTGAGGATGTCGGTCTGCGTCCCGGAGCGGTCGGTGAAGATGACCTCCCCGCCCGTGATCAGGCCCGGGGGCGGCAGCAGCCGGGTGGCCGCGTAGGCCAGCGTCGACTTGCCGCAGCCCGACTCTCCCGCCAGCCCGAGCACCTCGCCGCGGTTCAGGGTCAGCGAGACCTGGCGCAGCACGTGCGTCGGGTCGTCGTCGTACCCGTAGTCGACCGAGAGGTTCTTGATCTCGAGCACGGGATCGGTGGCGGCGGCGTTCGCCCGGAACGCGCGCTGGGCGGTCTCGGCACTCATGCTGCGGCCGGTCACGGCATTCACGCTCTGTCCTCCTTGGCCTCGTAGACCACCGGCGTGAAGCCGATGCGGGGGCGGATCTTGCGCTGCCGCATGGTGCGGGCGTTGAGCCCGACCGACCGCAGGCGCGGGTTGACGAACTCGTCGATGCCGAAGTTGATCAGCGTCAGCGCCATGCCGAGCAGGGCGATGAGCAGACCGGCCGGAACGAACCACCACCACGCGCCGCGCTGCAGGGCGAGCTGCGCCTGGGCCCAGTACAGGACCGTGCCCCAGTTCCACTCGTTGGTGGGCGTGATGCCGACGAACGACAACGTGATCTGCGAGAGGACGGCGAACCCGACGGTGCCGACGAAGCCCGCCGCGATGATCGCGGTGAGGTTGGGCAGGATCTCCGCGGTGATGATCCGCCACGTGCTCTCGCCGTTGGCTCTCGCGGCCTCGACGAAGTCGCGTCTCCGGAGCGACAGGGTCTGCGCCCGGAGCACGCGTGCGCCCCACGCCCAGCCGGTCGCCGCGATCACGAGCGCGACGGTCAGGCCGCCGGCGGAGGGCAGCTGACCCGCGATGATGATGATGAGCGGAAGCTGCGGGATGACCAGGAACACGTTGGACAGCGCGGACAGGCCCTCGTCGCCCAGGCCGCCGATGTAGCCGGCGGTCACCCCGACCAGCACGCCGATCACCGTCGCGACCGTGCCGGCCACGAACCCGACCACGAGCACGCTGCGGGTGCCCAGGATCAGCTGGCTCATGATGTCCTGCCCCTGGTGCGTGGTGCCCATGAGGTGCTGCCACGACGGCGGCTGCAGGATCGCCTTGCTGCGCTCGTTCGGGTCGTACGGCGCGATCCACGGCCCGATGATCGCGATGAGGAAGAAGAACCCGAGGATCGTCAGACCCGCGAGCGCCTTGGCGTTGCGCATGAAGAGGAACCGGCGCTTGCCCTTGCGGGGGGTCGTCGGGTCGGGAGAGATCTCCAGGTCCTCGAGGAACGCGGCTTCGACGGTCATGTCAGCCCTCCTGACGCGTACGGGGGT
This sequence comes from Cellulomonas sp. P5_C6, assembly GCF_054049635.1. NCBI lineage: Bacteria > Bacillati > Actinomycetota > Actinomycetes > Micrococcales > Cellulomonadaceae > Cellulomonas > Cellulomonas sp. P5_C6. Next base: position 9,106 of record NZ_JBFULZ010000066.1, read on the forward strand.
CGAGCACGCCGTAGGCGAAGTCGGCCAGGATGTTGGCGAGCAGCACCGCGAAGGTGATCACCAGGAAGCAGCCCTGCATGAGGGGGTAGTCCTTCGCGTTCACCGCGCTGAACAGGTAGTACCCGATGCCCTGGTACGAGAACACGATCTCCATGACCAGCGTGCCGCCGACGATGAAGCCGAGCGACAGGGCGAAGCTGGACACCTGCGGCAGGATCGCGTTCCGCGCGGCGTAGCCCATCCGCACGGTCCGCTCCTTGAGGCCCTTGGCCTGCGCGACGGTCACGTAGTCCTCCGACGACACGGTGACCATCATGTTGCGCATGCCCAGCATCCAGCCGGCGATCGACGACACGACGATCGTCATCGCTGGGAGGAACCCGTAGTAGATGACGGACCCGATGAACTCCCACGACAGGTTGGGCACCATGCTGCGGTCGTAGCTGCCGCTTGCCGGGAACCAGCCGAGCGTCACCGAGAAGATCGAGATGGCGATCAGGGCCAGCCAGAAGTACGGCACGGCCGAGAAGAACGTCGACAGCGGCAGCAGCCCGTCCATCCAGGTGCCGCGGCGCCAGCCGATGCCCGTGCCCACCAGCGTGCCGATGGTGAAGCTGATGAGGGTCGCGATGCCGACGAGCCCGATGGTCCACGGCAGCGCCTGCTTGATCACGTCGATCACCGGGGTCATGTACGTGAAGGAGATGCCCAGGTTGCCGTGCAGCAGGAGCCGCCAGTACTCGACGTACTGGTCCCAGAGGCTCATGTTCTTGTCCAGCCCGAACAGCGTGCGCAGGGCCTCGGCGGCGTCGGGGCTGATCCGGCCCTGGTTCTTGGCGATCAGGGCGCTGACCGGGTCGCCGGGCATGATCCGCGGGATGAAGAAGTTGATGGTGATCGCCGCCCAGGCGGTGATCAGGTAGAAGACGATCCGTCGCGCGAAGAACCTCATCGGTCGTCCTCCGTCACGGCGGCGAGCAGGTCGGCGTCCACCGCGGGTCGCTCGCCGTAGGCCTCGAGCACCGAGCCCAGCGTCGGGCGGTCCTCGCGGTCGGCGTACCCCCAGCAGGCGGCCTCGCGGCCCTCCCCCACGGGCATGAGCTGCGGGACCTCGGTCCGGCACACGTCGTTGGCGAACGGGCAGCGCGGGTTGAACCGGCAGCCGGCGGGCGGGGCGACCAGGCTCGGCGCCTCGCCGCGGGCGCCGCGGGCGCGGGCCTCGAGGTCGTCGGGGTCCGGCGCCGACCGCACGAGCAGCTGGGTGTACGGGTGCTTGGGGTCCTGCGTGACCGACTCGGAGTCGCCCGTCTCGACCACGCGGCCGKCGTACATGACCATCGTGGTGTCGGCGAAGTACCGGGCCGACGCGATGTCGTGCGTGATGTAGAGGATGGCGAGCTGCAGGCGGTCCCGCAGGTCGCGCAGCAGGTTGAGGATGCCCAGCCGGATCGACACGTCGAGCATCGAGATCGGCTCGTCGGCCAGCAGCACCTCGGGGTCGGCCGCGAGCGCACGGGCGATGGCGACGCGCTGGCGCTGACCGCCGGAGAGCTCGTGCGGGAACTTGTCGATGTACCTTGCCGCCGGGCGCAGCTGGACGCGGTCCAGGAGCTCCTCGAGCGCGGCCTCGAGCTCGACGCCGCGCAACCGGCCGCGGTGGATCTTGAGGCTGCGGGTCAGCATGTAGCGCACGGTGTGCACGGGGTTCAGCGATCCGAAGGGGTCCTGGAAGATCATCTGGACCTTGCGCACGTACAGGCCGAACGCGCGCCGGTTCTTGGCCGTGGCGTCCTGCCCGTGCAGCAGGATCTGGCCGCCGGTGACGGGCATCAGCTGCGCGAGCAGCCGGGCGATCGTGGACTTGCCGGAGCCGGACTCCCCCACCAGCGCGACGACCTTGCCGCGGTACAGCGAGAGGTTCACGTCGTCGACGGCGTGCACGACCTTCTTGGAGCGGAAGCCGCGGACGGGGAAGTGCTTGCGCAGGTCGACGGCCTGCAGGACTGGCGGGTCTTCGTGCGGGGAGCTCATCGGGTCACCTTGGGTCAGTGTGCGGACCGGGCACGGGGTGCGGCGGGCGAGTGTGACCTCGCCCACCTCGTTCATCGGGTGTCAGCTCAGTTGGTGGGCTTGAGCTTCGACAGGATGAGTGCGGCCTGCGGGCCCGTCGGCTGCGGGTTCGCGTACGGGTCCTCGTCGGTCGGGAAGCCCGTGTAGTTGACCGTCGAGTACTGCGCGACGGCCGGGCGCGACCAGATGACCAGGCCCGGGACGTCCTCGACGAAGTGCTTCTGGACGATGTCCAGTGCCGCGGCGCGGTCGTTGTCCGACGTGCCGGCCTTGAAGTCGGCGAGGGCCTTGGTGACCTCGTCGTTCTGGTAACGACCGAAGTTCCAGGTCGCCGGCTGGCCGAGCGGCACGTAGGACGCGCCGTCCATGATGTTGGAGTACATGTTCCACGGCGTGGAACCTCCGTCGGTCCAGTGCAGCGACGCCTGGAAGTTGCCCAGCGGGATGATGTCGTTGAACCAGGTGTCCTGGACGACGCCCTCGACGGTGGCCTCGGCACCCAGCTTCTTCGCGCCCTCGCCGATGATCCCCAGTGCGTCGAGGTAGTCGGTCCAGCCGGTCGGGTTCTGGAGCTTGAAGGTGACCTTCTCGCCGCTCGGGTCGATCAGCGCACCCGAGCCGTCCCAGGTGTAGCCGGCGTCCTTGAGGACGCTCTTGGCGCCGTCGACGTCGACCGTGAGCTCGTCGTCCGMGTACGCGTCGGAGATGAACGCGTCACCCGAGGGCTGCGGCAGGCCGGTCACGCTCGTGATCTGCGGCCACACGCCGTAGCCGGCGGTGGTCGAGATGTCCGCGCGGTCCACGACCATGTTCAGCGCCTTGCGGAACGCCAGGTCGTTGAACGGCTTCGTCTCGTTGTTCAGGTAGAGCACGTCGACGCCGAAGCCGCCGCCCGCCACCTGGTGGAAGTGGTCGGGGTCCTTGGCGATGAACGTGTTCTCGAAGTCCGGGATGAACGTCCAGCCCCACTGCGCCTCACCCGTGGTGAGGGCGGTGGTCAGGCCCGCGTTGTCGTTGAACGTGTCGTACCGGAGCGTGCCGACCAGCGGCTTGGTGCCCCAGTAGTCGGTGTTCGGGTCCAGCGTCACCGACTGCGGCGTGAACGACTTGAGCTTGAACGGGCCGGTGCCCACCATGTCGTCGTCGGTCCACGTGACCGGGTCCTGGCCCTCCCACAGGTGCTTCGGGACGATCAGGAGCTTGTACAGCTTGGCCTGGTTGACGTACTGGCCGGTGTTGAAGTTCACCGTCACCTTGTTGCCGTCGACCGTGATGTCGCCGTACTGGTCGGGGAAGTCGGTGTTCAGCTCCTTGTTGTCCTTGCGGAGCTGGATCGAGTACGCGATGTCGTCGGCGGTGAAGTCCGTGCCGTCCGACCACTTCACGCCGTCGCGAGCGGTGATGACGGCCTGCGTGGAGTCCGGGTTCCACTCGACGGACTGGGCGAGCCAGGGCGTCGGGGGGTCCGTCGGCTTGAGCTCGTTGACCTGCATGAGCGACTCGTAGACCGCGAACGCGTACCCGAGCGAGAGCGACGCGGAGCCGTTCGCGAGCGGGTTCTGGTTGGGCTGCTGCGGGCCGTTCGGCATGCCGATCGTCAGGATCTTGTCCGAGGCGCCACCGGTGGCRCCGCCGGACGAGTCGTCGCTGCTACCACCGCTGCCGGAGCAGGCGGTGGCGAGCAGCGCGAGGGTGGCCGCCGTTGCGACCACCGTCGAGAGCTTGCGGATTCTCACGAGTGCCTCCTTGCACTGATGTCGGAACTGCTGGTCGTTCACTTCTGGTACCGGCCCGACGGGACTGCGGAACTCGTCGGACCGGAGCTTTCTCGTGCCTGGTCGGGCTGCGGGTTGCTGTGCGACTACGCCGGTGCGGGCCTGGTGAGGACCACGTCGGCAGTGAGGCGCAGGTCGTCCGAGGAGCGACCCACGCGGATCGGGTAGGTACCGGCCGGGGTGACCCAGCCGGGCTGTGCGGAGTCCCAGGTCCGGAACGCCTCGGCGTCCACCCGGACCTGGACTTCTGCGTGCTCGCCGGCGGCGGCGTGCACGACGCTGAACCCGCCGAGCCACCGGACCGGGCGGTCGCCAGCAGGCGACCCGTCCGTCGGAGGCTCGACGTAGACCTGGACCACCTCGCGCCCGTCGCGGGCGCCGGTGTTGCGGACGGTGACGTCCAGGACGACGGAACCGTCGGTGTCGACGGCGGCAGTCACTGCCTCGTACTCCCACGTGGTCCACCCGAGGCCGTGGCCGAACGGGGCGGCGGGCGTGCGGCCGAGCCGGAGCCACGACCGGTACCCGACGTGGACACCCTCGTGGTACTCCACGACCCCGTCGACGGGGATCGCGTCCGGCACCGGCACGTCGGACTCGTGCGCCGGGAGCGTCCAGGGCAGGCGCCCGGTCGGCTCGGTGACACCGGTGAGCACGTCGGCCAGCGCCTCGGGCCACTCCTGGCCACCGAGCCACCCCCACAGGACGCACGGCACCTCGTCGAGCCACGGCAGCAGCACGGGGGCGCCGGCATTGACGACGACGATCGTGCGGGGGTTGGCGGCGAGCGCGGCCTTGACCAGCTGGTCCTGCGTGCCGGGCAGCGCCAGGCTCGTGCGGTCGTACCCCTCGGACTCGATCTCCTCGTTGGTGCCGACGACGACCACCGCGAGGTCGGCCGCGGCGGCGGCCTCGACGGCCACCGCGAGCAGCTCGTCCGGGGACGTGCCGGGGATGCGGTGCACCAGCTCGGCGCGGGCGAAGCTGGGGTACCCGACCGGGTGGATGGCCTGCACCACGGCGTCGATCTCGACCGTCGTCGGCTCGGTCACGTCGATGACGAGCATGGCGGGGGCCGGCTGGTTGACGCTCGAGTCGAGGATGACCTCGGCGCCGACCACGTGCTCGCTGGTGGAGAGCAGCTGCCCGCCCACCGTGATCGCGTGCCTGCCGACCGTCCCGACGCCGACCTCGTGGCGGCCGGGCTCGTCGAGCCGGACGGTGGTGCGGATGCGCAACGCGGCCGCGGGGCCGGGGACCTCGCGCAGCCAGCCGTTCCACGCGGTCACGTCGGCGCCCGTCAGCACCGCCCCGTCGGCGTCGAGCAGCTCACCGAGCGCGCCGACGTGCCCCTCGGGCGTCGTGCAGCGGCCGGCCAGGTCGAGCGACGGCGGCAGCAGGCGGGACACGGCGCCGGGGTGGGTCTCGATCGCGACCTCGCCGAACGCCTCGCGCAGCGCGGCCTCGGGAGTCGACAGGTGGTCCGGACGGACGAACGCCGAGCCGCCGCCCTGCACGAACGGGTGAACGGCGTTGGGCCCGAGCAGGGCGATCCGGGTGACGTCGTCGGGTGAGACCGGCAGCGCGTGCTCGTCGTCGCGGAGCACCACCATCGACCGGGACACCAGCTCGCGGAGCACGCCGCGCACGTCCACGTCGGCCACGCGGTCGCGGTTCGCACCCGACGGCTCGACGCCCTCGAGCGCGCCGACGCGCTGGGCGAGGCGCAGCAGGCGCAGCACCTTGGCGTCCAGCAGCGACTCGCTGACGTCGCCGCTGGTCACCGCGTCGAGCAGCCCGTCGCCCCATGGGCCGTCCGGTCCGGGCATCTGCAGGTCGAGCCCGCCCTCGGCGGCTCCGACCACGGACTTGGTGGCCACCCAGTCGCTCATCACGACGCCGTCGAAGCCCCACTCGTCCTTGAGCACGCCGGTCAGCAGCGGGCGGTGCTCGGCGGCGGTGGCGGCCGTGGTCCCGTCGTCGATCCCGGAGTACGCGCTCATGACCGACCAGGCCTGGGCGTCGTGCACCAGCTTCTCGAAGGGGGCGAGGTAGACCTCGCGCAGCGTCTTCTCGTCGACGCGCGCCAGGTAGCTGGTGCGCTGCGTCTCGGAGTCGTTGGCGACGAAGTGCTTGACGCACATGCCCACGCCGCGGTCCTGCGCCGATCGCACGACGTGCACGGCGATCGCTCCCGTGAGCAGCGGGTCCTCGGAGTAGCACTCGAAGTGGCGGCCGCCGACGGGCGTGCGCTGCAGGTTSACCTGSGGRGCGAGCACGAYGTCGACCCCGTGSCGGCGGGCCTCGGMGGCGAACACCYGSCCGAGCTCGTCGGCGAGGTCCACGTCCCACGTCGCGGCGAGCGCGCTCGGGGCGGGGAAGGAGGCCGACGTCTCGTCGGCGGACTCGGAGACGCCGCGGACGCCGGCGGGGCCGTCGGAGACGTGCATCGCCCGCAGGCCGATGTGCGGGATCGCGGTGGTGGACCAGAGGCCGGCACCGACGACGAGGCGGACCTTCTCCTCGAGGGAGAGGGCAGCCAGCAGCTCGTCGAGCGAGGAGGTGGGCCGTTCAGCCGTGGGCGGCTGGGTGGCCGTGTCGAGTGACACAGCGCGTGCTCCGATCGGACGTCGTTGTCTTCTGTCGAGAATGAAAGCACAACTTACTGACCTGTCAGTAAGTGCGATGATCACAGTATGGTTTCAGTCATGGACGACGCCGTTCCCCCCGCCGCAGCGCCGCAGCGCCGCGCGCGGCAGCCCCGCCAGGCCACCGCCGAGCGGCGGGCCGAGATCCTGCGGGCGGCCGCCAACACCTTCGGGTCCAAGGGGTACAAGAACGGCTCGCTCGCGGAGGTCGCCGAGCAGGTCGGCATCACGCACGCCGGCGTCCTGCACCACTTCGGCTCCAAGGAGCAGCTGCTGGTCGAGGTGCTGGAGTTCCGCGACAAGGAGGACGTCCGGGACCTCGAGGGTCAGCACATCCCCGGCGGCCTCGAGCTCTTCCACCACCTGGTCCGCACCGCGCGCATGAACGTCGACCGGCCCGGCATCGTCCAGGGCTACTCCGTCCTCACGGGCGAGTCCGTCACCGAGAACCACCCCGCCCGCGCCTGGGTCACCGACCGCTTCCGCGTCCTGCGCGGCGAGATCTCGACGGCGCTGCTCGAGGTCGGCGCGGGAGCGGTCTCACCCGAGACGGCCGACTGCGCGGCGAGCGCCATCATCGGCGTCATGGACGGCCTGCAGGTGCAGTGGCTGCTCGACGAGAACGTGGACCTGCCCGCCGCCACGCAGTTCGCGATCGAGGCCATCCTCGCCGCCGCCCTGCAGGACACCGCGCGCCCGCACCCGCTCGACTGACCGACCCCCTCCGAGAGACTCAGACATTTCACAGGTTCGGTCCAGGTGTACGCCAGGAACCAGTCCGAGTCTGGGGACATGACGACGACCACACTCCGCCGACCGGACGCCCTGACCCGTGCCGACGGCTCCCCCGTCCGTGCGCTCGTGGTCGACGACGAGCCGACCCTTGCCGAGCTGCTCTCGACCGCCCTGCGCTACGAGGGCTGGCAGGTCGACCACGCGCTGAGCGGCCACGCCGCCGTCCGCGCCGCCAAGGCCCTCGACCCCGACGTCATCGTGCTCGACGTCATGCTCCCGGACCTGTCCGGCATCGACGTGCTCCGCCGCGTCCGCGCCACGCACCCGAACGTCCCCGTGCTGTTCCTCACCGCCAAGGACGCGGTCGAGGACCGGATCGCCGGCCTCACCGCCGGTGGCGACGACTACGTCACCAAGCCGTTCAGCCTCGAGGAGGTCGTCGCCCGCCTGCGCGCCCTGCTGCGCCGGACCGGTGCGGTGTCGGAGCGCGAGGAGGCCGTCCTGGTCGTCGGCGACCTGCGGATGGACGAGGACAGCCACGAGGTGTCCCGCGGCGGCGACGACATCCGCCTCACCGCCACCGAGTTCGAGCTGCTCCGCTACTTCATGCGCAACCCCAAGCGCGTGCTGTCCAAGGCCCAGATCCTCGACCGCGTGTGGCAGTACGACTTCGGCGGCCAGGCCAACATCGTCGAGCTCTACGTGTCCTACCTGCGGCGCAAGATCGACAAGGGGCGCACGCCGATGCTGCACACCCTGCGTGGCGTCGGCTACGTGCTGAAGCCGTCCGTCTGAGGTTGGCTGTCCCCATGGGAACCACCCGTCCGCGGTGGACGCTGCGGCGACGCCTCGTCGCGGTCGTCGTCGCGCTCGTCGCGGTCGTCGCCGCAGCCATGGGGACCATCTCGACCCTCGCGCTGCACAGCTCCCTGATCACGCAGCTCGACGAGAAGCTCACCGCGGCCCACCACCGCGCGGCCGACGGACCCGTGCGCGAGGGCGCGCTGGCCGGCTCCCCCGGGCAGGTCTTCGAGCCGCCGGCCGTCGGCGCGGGCAACTTCCGGCCCGGCCAGGACGCCGGCACGGTCAACGTCGAGCAGCCCGCGGGCGTCGACCCCGCCGACCTCAGCGCGTTCCAGGCCGGCTACGTCGGCGAGGACGGCACGCCCACGGCCCTGACCACCGAGCAGGCCACCCAGATGCTCGCCGTCCCCGCCGACGGCGACGCCCACTCGATCACCCTGGCCGGCCTGGGCACCTACCGGGCCGTCGCCAGCGTCGGCGACGACGGCACCACCAACGTCACCGCGCTGCCGACCGCGACCATGACCAGCACGATCACGACGTTCGTCGTCGTCGAGATCGTCGTCGCCGCGCTCGCCCTGCTCTGCGCCGCCGCCGCCGGGCTGGTGCTCGTGCGCCGCGAGCTGCGGCCCCTGGACCGGGTGGTCGGCACCGCCAACCGGGTCGCCCAGCTCCCCCTCGACCGCGGCGAGGTCGTGCTCGCCGACCGCGTGCCGGAGGCCGACACCGACCCCGCGACCGAGGTCGGCCAGGTGGGCGCCGCGCTCAACCAGCTGCTCGGCCACGTCGAGCAGGCGCTCGCCTCGCGGCACGAGTCCGAGTCGCAGGTGCGCCAGTTCGTCGCCRAYGCCAGCCACGAGCTGCGCACGCCGCTGGCCTCGATCCGCGGGTACGCCGAGCTGGTCCGCCGGTCCCCCGAGGAGATGCCGGTGGGCGCCCTGCAGGCCATGTCCCGCGTCGAGTCGGAGTCCCTCCGGATGACCGCCCTGCTGGAGGACATGCTGCTGCTCGCGCGGCTCGACGCCGGCCGGCCGCTGGCGTCGGAACCCGTGGACCTGACCGTGCTGGCCATCGACGCCGTCACCGACGCCCACGCCGCCGGGCCGGACCACGACTGGCAGCTCGACCTGCCGTCGTCGCCCGACGAGCTCGACGACGCCGACGACGTCCTCGTGGTCGGCGACGACCACCGCCTGCGTCAGGTGCTGGCCAACCTGCTGTCGAACGCGCGGCTGCACACCCCCGCCGGCACCACCGTCACCGTCCGCGTGCGCCGGTCCGGCGGCTCCGTCGTGGTGCAGGTCGCCGACGACGGGCCCGGCATCCCCCCTGCCCTGYGCGAGAGCCTGTTCCAGCGGTTCACCCGCGGTGACGCCTCCCGCAACAGCGCCACCGGGTCCACCGGCCTGGGCCTCGCGATCGTGCACGCCGTGGTCACGGCCCACGGCGGGACCATCACGGTCGACAGCAGCACCGGGACCGGCTCGGGCACGACGTTCACGGTCACCCTCCCGGCGGCGCCGACCCCGGCCCCGACACCGCGCACCCCGGTCCGCCTCTGACCCGCCGCTCCGCGGACGTCGGGTGGCCGGGCGCGGTCCCTCGGGGGAACCTGGAGGCGTCCAGCGACGGATCTCCCCAGGAGTGGTGATGGCCGACCTCAGCAAGGCGTTCAGCGGGTTCTCGACCGACGACGTCCCGGCCGCGCGGGCGTTCTACGCCGACGTGCTCGGGCTCGACGTGTCCGAGGAGAACGGGATGCTGTCCCTGCACTTCGAGGGGGGTCACGACGTGCTGATCTACCCCAAGGGCCCGGCGCACACGCCCGCGACGTACACGGTGCTCAACTTCCCGGTCGAGGACGTGCCCGGCACCGTCGCCGACCTGCGGGCGCGCGGCGTGGAGTTCGAGAAGTACGCGGGCACGCCCGGCGAGACCGACGACGACTTCGTGTTCCGCAAGGGCGGCCCGCTGATCGCCTGGTTCACGGACCCGGGCGGCAACGTGCTGTCGATCATCGCCGCGAGCTGACCGCCGGCGTCAGGGTCGTCAGAGCGGGAACGCGTTGTAGAAGTCGACGACGTCGGCCAGCGGGACCGTGGCCTGGAAGACGGCGCTGCCGTTGGTCCAGACCGCGATGCCCGTGCCGTCGCCGGCGTCGGCGATCGAGTAGGTGCCGGCCTTCGCGCCGCCCGCCGTGACGTCGCCGCTCTGCGGCAGGGTCGGGCCCGCGGGCGAGGCGGACGCGGACGGAGCAGGCGGGGCGGCCGGGAACGCGGCGACCAGCGTCGCGGCGAACGCGGTGGCCTCCTCGGGCGTCTCCCACTGCCCGGACCGGACCGTGACCGTGCCGCTGCCCCCGTCGGTGTACGTCTCGGTGTAGGCCTCGAGGGCTCCGGCGGCCTGCCACTCGGCGTCGGGCGCCGAGGTCGCGAGCGCGTACTGCAGGACGGTCGTGGGCAGGGCGGCCGCGAACGCGGTGGTCGCGGGCCGGGCGACGGCGGCGACGGTCGGCGTCGGCGACGGCAGCAGGACGGTCGACGCGGCGGCCGGCGGCGGGGTGTCCGTCGAGTCGCCCTTCGAGCCGGTGACGATCGCGATGATGACCGCGGCGGCGATGAGGACGACGACGCCGATGATCACGGGGATCAGCCAGCGGGGGCGGCTCGACGCCGGGGGCTCCTGGTCGACGGGCGTCGCGGGGGTCACCGCGGGGGGCGTCCCGAGCACCGGCGGGAAGCCCGAGCCGGAGGTCGTGGGAGCCGGACCGGGTGCGGGCGTCGGCGTGGGGGCTGTGGGSGGGGGGGTCGCCGGCGTCGTCGGGGGCCGGACCTGCCAGTTCGAGATCGGCGGCGGCGTCGGCGGACCGCTGGGCCGCTCGGGGCCGGGACGGCCGGTGTCGCTCATCGGGGCTCCCCCTTGCATCGCGTCGCCCGAACCCTCGCCGGACGCCCCGCAGCCTACCGACGCAATCTCGTCCCACGACGTCGCGGCGCCGGAGGGTCGCCAGGGCGCCACCCGACCGCCCGACCCGGGTCCGCGGTGTCGAACACGTGTTCGGCGTGGCGCGCGACTGCTCTGTCAGAGGCTCCCGTTAGCGTGCAGCGCGTGACCTCGAGCCCTGCCAAGCGCCCCGACCGCAGCACCCGTCCGGGCTTCCGCTGCACSGAGTGCGGCTGGACCGCGAGCAAGTGGGTGGGCCGSTGCGGSGAGTGCCAGSMGTGGGGSTCGGTCGTCGAGGACACCGGCCCGGGCGGCGGCGCGCCGCGCACGGTCGCCACGTCCCCCGCGCGCACGCCCGCGCAGCCCATCGACCAGATCGACGTCGAGACCGCCCGCTCGCGCCCCACGGGGGTCGACGAGCTGGACCGGGTGCTCGGCGGCGGCATCGTCCCCGGCGCTGTCGTGCTGCTGGCAGGCGAGCCGGGCGTCGGGAAGTCGACCCTCCTGCTCGACGTGGCGGCGCGCGCGGCCCGCACCGGCCGCACCGTGCTCTACGTGACCGGCGAGGAGTCGGCGGCGCAGGTCCGCCTTCGGGCCGGGCGGATCCACGCGCTCGACCCCCGGCTGCTGCTCACCGCCGAGACCGACCTCGGCACCGTCCTCGGGCACATCGAGCACGTCGACCCCGACCTGCTGGTGCTCGACTCGATCCAGACGATCGCGTCCGCGCAGGTGGAGGGCACGGCGGGGGGCGTCTCGCAGGTGCGCGAGGTGGCCACCGCGGTGATCCAGGCCGCCAAGGCCCGGGACATGCCGGTCGTCCTCATCGGGCACGTGACCAAGGACGGGTCGGTCGCCGGTCCGCGCACGCTCGAGCACCTGGTCGACGTCGTCTGCCAGTTCGAGGGCGAGCGGCACTCACGCCTGCGCATGCTGCGGGCCACCAAGAACCGCTACGGACCGACGGACGAGGTCGGCTGCTTCGACCTGTCCGAGTCGGGGATCGTCGGGCTGGCCGACCCCAGCGGGCTGTTCGTGTCGCAGGCGCTGCACGCGGTGCCGGGCACGTGCCTGACCGTGACGCTCGAGGGTCGCCGGCCGCTGGTGACGGAGGTCCAGTCGCTGGTCGCGCCGAGCGCCGTGCCGAACCCTCGCCGGACCACCAGCGGCGTGGACAGCAGCCGGCTCGCCATGGTGCTCGCCGTGCTGCAGCGCCGGCTCGGCGCGCGCCTCGCGGACCAGGACGTCTACGTCTCGACCATCGGCGGCGCGCGCGTGGCCGAGCCCGGCGCGGACCTGGCGCTCGCCCTGGCCGCGCTCAGCTCCCGGGAGAACGTGCCGCTGCCGCGGGGGCTGGTCGCGATCGGCGAGATCGGGCTCGCCGGCGAGATCCGGACGGTGTCCGGGGTCGGCCGACGCCTGGCCGAGGCGGCCCGGCTCGGGTTCACGCGCGCGATCGTGCCCGCCGGCGCGCTCGACGGCGCGACGCCCCCGGCCGGGATCACCGTGCTGATGGCGGCCGACCTGATCGAGGCCGTGACCGCCGCCGGCCTGGTGCCGGAGACGGCGGCGGCCGGGCGGCGCTGAGCCGGCCCGGGCAACGTCGCCCGGGCCGATCGGGCCGCGCCGTCGTCAGGAGCCCGGGGGCGGGTCGCCCAGCTCCCACCGGATGACCCACAGCGCGGCCCCGGGCCCGCGGTCTCCGCATCTGAGCGGGGCCATCAGCCTTCTCCACAAGAACTCCGATATTCGTCTTGACCGGTACAGACTCCAGGGGTAACTTTATCGGTACAGAAGTACGACAACCCGACAGGAGAAGCCCGATGTCGATGGACAGCTCGCAGCTCGGTCTGCTGCTCGGTGTGAACGTCGCCCAGCGCGAGGCGGACAGCGCACGACCCTGGGCCCCGGAGGTTGCGGAGCCGGAGCCGATCCCCCGCGTCCGCCGGACCCGGGCACCACGCACCCGCCGCACGCTCGCCGGGGCGCTGCACCACCTGGCCGACGCCGTCGCCCCCGCCTGCACCACCGAGGCGGGTCACCCGGCGCGATGACGCTCTCGCCCCCGGGACACGTCCCGGCGACCTACCCTGTCCCGCATGGAGCGGAACAGGGTGGCGTCATGTCCCGGGTGACGCTGCAGACGATCGCCGACAAGGTCGGCGTCAGCCGGATGACCGTGTCCAACGCGTTCTCCCGCCCGGACCAGCTCTCGGCGGAGATGCGCCGCACGATCCTCGCGGCCGCGAGCGACCTCGGGTACGTCGGCCCCGACCCGTCGGCCCGCGCGCTGGCCCGCGGCACCACCGGCGCCGTCGGCGTGCTGCTCACGGAGTCGGTGGGTGCCGCGTTCCGGGACCCGATCGCCGCCGCATTCTTCGGGGCGGTCGCCGAGGAGCTCGCCCCGACCGGGCTGGCCGTCGTGCTGCTCCCCTCGACGGGCGCCGAGGGCATGATCCCGGCCCGCGACATCCCCATGGACGGCGCCCTGGTCTACGGCTGCGCCGCCGACTACCCCGCGGTCGACTGGCTGGTGAAGCGCCGGCTCCCGCTGGTCTTCGTCGACGGCGAGCCGGTGGCCGACGCCGACAGCGTGCTGCTGGACGAGCAGCACGGCGCACGCCTGGGCGCCGAGCACCTGCTCGAGCTGGGCCACCGCCGGATCGGCATCCTCACCATGAACGTGCAGGTCCCGCCCGGGCTCGCCCCCGACCCGGCAGCGGCGGGCTCCGGGTTCGTGGCGCGCGAGCGCCAGGCGGGCTGGATGGCACCGCTCGACGCGGCGGGCGTCACGCCGATGGTCATGGAGGTGCACGACAACGTCGAGCCCTACATCTCCGAGGGCGCCCGTGCCCTGCTCAACCGCCCGGACCGGCCGACCGCGGTGCTGTGCTTCTCCGACCTGATGGCGGCCGCCGTGGTGCACGCGGCCGAGGAGCTCGGGCTGCGCGTGCCGCAGGACGTCTCCGTCATCGGCTTCGACGACTCGCCCCTGGCCCGCCGCCTGCGGCCGGCGCTGACCACGGTCCACCAGGACTTCGCCGCCAAGGGCAAGGCCGCGGCCGACGCGCTGACCTCGTCGATCGCACGCTTTCGCGCGGCTGCGGCGCCCGCCCCGGAGCAGCACCGGATCCTGGTGGATCTGGTGGTCCGCGACAGCACGGCTCCGCCCGCCGCCGACTGACGMGGGCCCGCCTCGCGTGAAGAGTTCGTCACGCAGCGCGCACCAAAGTCTTCACGCGACCCCGACCGGGATCGCTCGAGCCACCGACGTTTCCGTACGGCGGCCGTGTTCCGGTCACGGTCCGACCGCGCGAGAACGGGTCGCCTGCGTCGGACGACCCGGGTCAGCCGGCGAGAACCTCGCGCACCGCCAGTGACTCTCGGGCCGCCTCGAGAGCCGACGGCGACGCCCCGTGCGCCTCCAGCACCAGGAACGCGGCGCCCAGCACGGGCCGGTCCGCGACGAACACCAGGTGCGCACCGGGCGCCCCGGCGGCGATGCGCGCCCGGACGCCCTCGGTCAGCCCGGGGTCGCGCGCGGCGAGCACTCCCCCGCCGAGCACCACGGGCACGACCGCGTCGGCGAGGTCGAGGCGGCGCAGGGCCGCGAGCGCCAGGGCGGCGACCTCGTCGGCCTGCCGCTCGACGATCGCGACCGCGACCGGGTCCCCGCGCCCCGCGGCGTCCAGCACCACCGGCGAGAGGAGGGCGACGTCGTCGTGGTCGAGGTGGCCGAAGTGCAGGTCCTCGATGACCGCCGCCATCGTCGGGCGCCCGAGCGCGGCCGGCACCAGCTGGGCCAGGATCGTCGGCGTCCCGCGACCGTCCAGGGATCGGGCGGCGTGCCAGACCGCCTGCTCGCCCAGCTCGAAGCCGCCGCCCCAGTCGCCGGAGATCCGCCCGAGCGCGGGGAACCGGGCCGTCGCCCCGTCGGCTCGGCGGCCGACGCAGTTGATGCCGGTGCCGCAGACGACGGCGACGGCCTGGTGCTCGGCGGTCCCGGCCCGCAGGAGGGCGAACGTGTCGTTGTCGACGACGACGCCGGCCGCCTGCACGAACCACGGCAGCGCGTGCAGGGCAGCGCTGAACGTCTCGATCTCGACGGGCAGGTCCAGGCCGGAGAGGTACACGCCGACCCGCAGCACGCGCGGGCGGCTGACCAGCGCCAACGCTTCGCGGACCAGTTCGTCGACGACCGCGAGCGCCTCGGCGACGCCGATCACCTGCGGGCAGGAGCCGGGTCCTCGGGTGTGCGCCAGGACGGTCCCGTCGGGGGCGAGCGCGACGACGTCGGTCTTGCTGCCGCCCCCGTCGATCGCGAGCAGGACCCCGGTCACCGTGCCCACGCGAGGTGGTCTCGGTTCGCCGCCAGCAGGGCGTCGGTCAGTGCGGTCGCCTTGTCGTACTGACCGACCAGCGGGTGGGCCAGGAGCGCGCGGGTGACCCGGTCGCGCCCGCCGTGCACCGCCGCGTCGAGCGCCAGCCGCTCGTACCCGGCGACGTGCCCGACCAGCCCGGCGAGGTCGTCGGCCAGCGGGGCGACGGGCAGGGGCAGGATGCCGGACGCGCCGATGGTGGCGGGCACCTCGATGACGTGGTCGTCGGGCAGGAAGGGCAGCGTGCCGTCGTTGCGGACGTTGACCACCTGGACGTCCCCGCGGTCGGCCGTGAGGGAGGCGAGCAGGTCGACGGCGGCCTCGGAGTAGAAAGCGCCGCCGCGGCGGGTCAGCGCCTCGGGCTTGGTGTCGACCGACGGGTCGGCGTACAGGGCGAGCAGCTCGTTCTCGACGTCGGTCACCGCCTGCGCCCTCGACACCGCTCCCGGCGCCGTCTGCTCACGGAGGACCTCGTCGTGCGCGTAGTAGTAGCGCAGGTAGTACGACGGCACGCAGCCGAGCAGCGACAGGGCGGACGGCGGGAGCTCGACCTCGTCGGCAAGCTCGCTCAAGGACGACGCGAGCAAGCCCGGCAGCCGATCGACGCCGTCCACGGTCACGCCCCGCACCCACGTGAGGTGGTTGAGTCCGACGTGATCGAGCGCAACACGAGACGGGTCGACCGAGAGCATCGACGCGAACCGTCGCTGGAACCCGATGGCCACGTTGCACAGGCCGACGGCACGGTGGCCCTCCTGCAGGAGCGCGCGGGTCACGATGCCGACGGGGTTGGTGAAGTCGACGATCCACGCGTCCGGCCGTGCGTGCCGCCGCACCACGTCGGCGAGCGACAGCACCACCGGCACCGTCCGCAGCGCCTTGGCGAAGCCGCCGGGCCCGGTCGTCTCCTGGCCGAGGCAGCCGCACGCGTGCGGGAACGTCTCGTCGGTGTGCCGGGCCGCCTGCCCGCCGACGCGCAGCTGGAACAGCACGACGGACGCGTCGGACACCCCGGCGACGACGTCGGACGTGGCGGTGACCCGCACGTCGTACCCGTACCGCGCGAACATCCGTCGCGAGACGCCGGCCACCAGGGCGACCCGGTCGGACGACGGGTCCACCAGGCACAGCTCGGTGAGCGGCAGCAGCGACCGCAGCCGCGCGAACCCGTCGACGAGCTCCGGCGTGTACGTGGACCCGCCGCCGATGACGGTGAGCTTCATCCCTTGACCCCTGTCAGTGTCACGCCGCGCACGAAGGTCCGTTGTGCGAGGAAGAAGATGAGGACGACGGGGACCATCGCGATCAGGGTCGCGGCCATCGTGAGGTTCCAGTCCACGGCACGGGTGCCGCGGAACTGGGCGAGCGCGTAGGAGACCGGCCAGGCCGACTCGTTCTCCGACGTGTAGAGCAGCGGGCCGTAGTAGTCGTTCCACGACGTGAAGAACAGGAAGATCGCCGTCGCCGCGATGCCCGGCTTGGCCATCGGCACGATGACCCGCAGGAGCGTCCGCAGCTCGCCGCAACCGTCCAGGCGGGCGGCCTCGGTGTACTCCTTCGGGATCGTCAGGAAGAACTGCCGCAGCAGGAAGATCGAGAACGCATCGCCCAGCAGGTTCGGCAGGATGAGCGGCCACAACGACCCGGTCAGCCCGAGCTTCGACCACATCACATACAGCGGCACGCTCGTGACCTGCGGCGGGAGCAGCATCATCGCGATGATGAGCACCAGGTAGAGGTTCGAGCCGCGGAACTGGATGCGGGCCAGGGCGTACCCGGCGGRCACCGACGAGACGAGCATGAACGCCGTCGCCAGCCCCGCGTAGAGGAACGAGTTGCCGGTGTACTTGAGCATCGGCAGCTTCTGGAACACGAGCGCGAAGTTGTCCCAGTGCCACGACGTGGGCCACCCGAAGGCGGTCCCGGCCTGCTCCGGCGACATGACCGACGTGAGCAGGATGAACACGAACGGCGCGAGGAACAGCACGCAGAGCGCGACGAAGATCGCGTGGTCCGCCACCCAGACCAGCGGCGAGCGATGGCGGATCAACTGGCCACCTCCGGGGTGAACGCCTTGAACCGGCGCAGCAGGAACGCCATCACGACGGCGGCGACGAGGAACAGGACGACGGCCATCGCCGACGCGTACCCGAGCAGGTTGGCGCCGAAGGCCTTGGAGTAGAGCAGCTGGCCGTAGGTCAGCGTGGACTGGTCGGGCCAGCCGAGCGCACCGGCGGCGCCGGCCCCGACGCTCGCCTTGCCCTGGGCGGTCGTCGCGGCGACCGCGGGCTCGGTGAAGTACTGGAGCGCGGCGATGATGCCCGTGATCAGGGCGAACAGCAGCACCGGCGTCATGTTCGGCACGGTGACGTACCAGAACTGCTGCCAGCCGTTGGCGCCGTCGAGCTCCGCCGCCTCGTACTGCTCGGCGGGGACGTCGAGCAGGCTGGCCAGGAAGATCACCATGATGTCGCCCAGCACCCAGAGCCCGAGCAGGACCAGCGACGGCTTGGCCCAGGCCGGGTCCGTGAACCAGCCAGGCCCGTCGATGCCGACCTTGCCCAGCAGCTCGTTCACCGGGCCGGTGGCGGGGTTGAACACGAACACGAACGCGATCGTGGCCGCCACCGGCGGGATGAGGGCCGGCAGGTAGTACAGCGTGCGCAGCACGCCCGAGCTGCGCCGGGCGCGGGTGAGCACCCAGGCGACGACCATGGCCCCGACGATCCGGACCGGCACGAGGATCGCGACGAACCACAGCGTGTTGAGCACCGCGGTGCCGATCAGGGGGTCGCTCGTGAACAGGAACTTCCAGTTCGCGAAGTTGTTCCAGCGCGGCGGGTTCGACAGGTCGAACGCCGTGAAGGAGTAGTAGACCGTCATGACCAGCGGGAACACGAAGAAGATCAGCATGCCGAGCAGCGACGGGGACAGGAAGGCGAGCGCCGCCCTGTTCCGTCGGCGTTGGATCATCGAGGCCACGGGCGTCAGCCGGCCTGGAGCTTGACGGCGGCGTCGATCTCGTCGTCGACCTGCGTGAACATGCCGGGCAGGTCGGTGACGTCACCCTGCTGCCACTTGGCCGTGTGCGTCCCGAAGATCGTCTGGTACTCCGCGCCGATGGCGCTGGGCGGGGTGGTGGACGACTTCGCGTTCTCGAAGATGTCGAGGAACGTCTGGAACTGCGGCGTGACCTCGAGGTCGGGCGAGGTGATCGCGTCGTGCGTGGTCGGCGCGTTCTTCAGGCCGTTCGACAGCTTGACCTGGGCGGCAGTGTCGGTGGTCAGGTACTTGATGAACGCCCAGGCGGCCTCCGGGTTCTTCGAGCCCTTGCCGATGCCGATGATGTTGCCGGTGATGTAGCCCGCACCGTAGCTGTCCTCGTAGCCCTCGGCCGACGGGATCGGCGCGGTGCCGTACGTCAGGTCCGGCGCCTGGTCGTCGATGAACGCGGTCCGGTACTCGCCGTCGATGTTCATGGCGACGCGGCCGGTCTGGAAGTCGTTCTCGGCCGAGAACTCCTGGCCGAGCGCCGCCTGGAAGTCCGCCAGCTTCTGGTAGCCGCCGAGCCGGTCGATGAGGTCCTTCTGCCACTCGAGGATGGAGGTCCAGCCCGGCGACGAGCCGATGGCCGACGTGCCGTCCTCGTTGAGCCACTCCGCGTCGGCGGCCGGGGCCCAGTGCGCCTCGGCGTTCTCGTAGTAGCCGAGCAGCGGCATGAAGCCGAGCTGCTTGATCGACCCGTCGTCGTTGAACGTCGTCAGCTTGACGGCCATGTCGGACAGCTCGGCGAGCGTCTTCGGCGGCTCGGTGTAGCCGGCCGCGGCCAGCAGGTCGGTGTTGTAGTAGAGGCCGTAGACGTCCGCGAGGGCGGGCATCGTGCAGCGCTTGCCGTCGAACGACGTGTACCCGAGCACCGTGTCGGGGATCTGCGTCAGGTCGACGCCGTCGCGCTCGATGAAGCTGGTCAGGTCGGCGAAGTCGCCGGACGAGCACAGCGGGCCCACCTGGTCGGTGGAGTACGACAGGCCCACGTCGATGGCCTGGCCGGCGGAGATCGCCTTGCGCATCTTCTCGTCGTCCTGGCCGGACTTCACCGTGACCGTGACGCCGGGGTTGGCCTTCTCGAAGTCGTCGACCACCGACTGGATGACGTCGGCCTCGCGGTCGGTGAAGAAGTGCCAGAACTGGATGTCGCCGGTCACCTTCGCCGGGGCCGTGGCCTCGGCGGTCGGGCCTCCGGAGGCGCCGCCGCCGCAGGCGGTCAGTGCGAGGACGGCCGCGATCGCGGGGACGACGAGCAGGGACTTTCGAGTTCTCATCGTGTGCTCCTGTGTCGGGGCGCGACGACGCACCCGGTCGGCCGGGGTCGCCGTGCGTCGATGGGGTTAGGGGACGAGGTCGAGCAGCCGAGAGCGCAGGTCGGCGCCGACGACGGATCGCGCACCGCGCAGCACCGGGTGATCAGCCACGGTGCTCACGGAGATGTGCGGGGACCAGCGGGTGGTCCTGCGGATGTGTCCTCGCACCAGGTCGGCGAGGTTCTGACCGCCGGCGGCGCCGGTCGGTCCACCGAGCACGACCACGGGCGGGTCGAGCACGGCGAGCACGGGGATGACGCCGACCGCGACACGGGTCGCGAGCTCGCTGAGGACCGCGGGCCGCGCGGGGTGCACGGCGAGGTCCTTGAGCGTGGCGTCGAAGCTCCGGCCGCGGGCGCCGTGCGCCCGGGCCAGCTTGCCGACGGCGATGCCGCCGATGAGGTCCTGCAGGTCCTTGGCCGACGGGACCAGCTCGGCGGCCGCACGCGGGACGGGCAGGTAGCCGATCTCGCCGGCCCCGCCCGACGCGCCGCGGTGCAGGCTGCCGCCCAGGTCGACCGCGAGGCCGAGCCCGTCGCCCATCCACAGCAGCGCGAACCCGTCGACGTCCCGGCCGGCACCCTCGACCCGCTCGGCGACGGCCGCGAGGTTCACGTCGTTGTCGATGCGGACGCTGACCCCGAGCCCGTCCTCGAGCTGCGCGCGCACGGCCTTGCGCGGCCAGCCGGGGATCAGGCCGACGAACGCGAGGTCGTCCGTGCGCGGGTCGACCGCGCCCTGCAGGCCGACGATGACGGTGACGACCGTGTCGGGCGTCGTGCCCGCCGCCTCGCACGCGGCCTGGATCGCGGCGCTGATGTCGCTCACGGCCGACCGGTCGGCGGCGRTGCGCGCCAGCGGCACCTCGGCGATCGGGTACTCGGTGCCGGCGGCGTCGACCAGCGTGGACAGCACCCGGTGCGGCCGCACGTCGACCGCGACCGCGTGGGCCCGGTCGGTCCGGACCGCGTACGTGACGGCGCTGGGCCCGCGGGCCGCGGCGACGGAGCCGACGACGTCGATGAGGTCGAGCTGCTCCAACCGCGTGACCACCTGGCTGGCGGTCGGCTTGGACAGGCCGGTGAGCTCGCCAATCTGCGCGCGGGTGAGCGGGCCGTGCTCGAGCAGCAGGGCGAGCGCGGCCTTGTCGTTCATGGCGCGCAGCAGCCCGGGAGTCCCCGGCTGGCTGGGCGTGCCGCTCATGTCCACTCGTCCGATCGTCGTTGACCGAGGCCGCTGTGCGCGACCCCGTCAAACTAACAGGCAACTTTCCTAATAGACAACAGCCTGACGAGGTCGGACACGTCTCGGTCTCGTAACGGCCGGGTTACTTCTCGCCCGAGGGGCACCGGTCGGTCGCCGCGAAGCCGCGGACACCCGTCCGGCGCGGAGCGCGCGCGCCGGGCGCTCCCACCTGTCCGCGACCGAGCGCGCCCGTCCGTAACCGAGCGCGCCCGTCCGTAACCGAGCGCGCCCGTCCGTAACCGAGCGCGCCCGTCCGGTGACCGCGCTCGGTGGCGACGGACCGCACTCGGGGACGGAGGCCCGCGCTCGACACCGCGGCCGGCGCGGCATGAGCGGGCGCCGTCCGTCGTCGACCCGCTTGCCGAACGCGGTCCTACGTCGCGGAGCGCACTCGTCCGTCACCGAGCGCGCCCGCCCGGTGACCGCGCTCGGTGGCGACGGACCGCACTCGGGGACGGAGGCCCGCGCTCGACACCGCGGCCGGCGCGGCATGAGCGGGCGCCGTCCGTCGTCGACCCGCTTGCCGAACGCGGTCCTACGT
>NZ_JBFULZ010000067.1:0-19268 GCF_054049635.1 Cellulomonas sp. P5_C6
GTCGCGCTCACCGTCGAGCAGCTCCTGGACCGCGTCCGGGCGCACGGTCGCGCTCACCGTCGAGCAGCTCCTGGACCGCGTCCGGGCGCACGTCCCGGACCGCGGGCCMCTCGCCGTGCCGGGCGCCCTTGCCGGTCGGCGGGTGCGACCCGTCGATGCCGTCCGCCGCCCGCAGGCCGCCGTCGTTGAGGTAGAACGCGGCCCAGCCGACGACGGACCGCCGCAGCATCGTCGCGATCTCGCGCAGGGCGTGCGGCTCGTCGACGTCCATGAGCAGGTCCGACACCTGCGCGATGAGCCCGAGGCTGCGCCGCTCGCGCCGCTCGGCCTCCACCAGCGCGGCCTGCTCCGCGTCGTGCGAGATCTGCTCCGTGAGGTCCTGCAGCGCGGCGACCCAGTGCGTGAGACGCCCGTCCTCCAGCACCGGGGACAGGTGCGCGCGGCAGGCGAACCGGGACCCGTCGGCCCGGCGCAGCATCAGCGTGTGCGCGACCGGTTGCTGCGTCCGGAGCGCCTCCTGCAGCGGCGCGAGGTCGGGCGTCTGGAGGGCGGTGTCGGCCAGGACGTCGGACTGTCGCCGCCGGGCCTCGTCCAGGCCGTACCCTGTGACCCTCTCGAATGCGTCGTTCACCCACACGACGGGCAGACCGGGCTCGATCGCATCCAGCAGGGCGATCGGCACGGACGTGGCCCGCAGGGCGCGGTCGCGCACGTCGACGAGATCGTGATCGGGAAAAGGGGCAGCGTGGGAGTTGACCGCTACCACCTCCGATCGTCTAGCGTGCCGAACAGGGAAGTCGTCGAGAATCCGGCACTCGCCCTGAGTGGATGTCAGCGAAAGGAGCGCCGTGCGCGACGGTAACAGCACGATCCCCGACGGGCCTGCGGACGTCTCGCAGGGCGACCAGGGCACGGGGATCGTCGGCGAGCCCGGTGCCGTCCACGTCATCGTGGGCACGGACGCCACGCGCATCGTGCTCTCGGGCGAGGTCGACGCCGACCTCGGCGCGGAGCTCCAGGAGGCGACGGCAGAGGCCGAGCAGGTGGGTCTGCCCATCGAGGTCGACGCCCACCACGTCACGTTCATGGACTCCTCGGGGGTCGCCTTCCTGGCGCGCCTGTCCATCCGGTCGCAGCACCGGGTCCGCCTCCTGCGCGTACCGCCGACCGTGCGGTTCCTGCTCGAGGTCACGCGCATCGGCGAGCTGCTCGACGTCGTCGACGGTGACGAGTCGCAGTTCCAGCCGGTGGGCGACAGCCAGAGCTGAGCACAGACGACGAAAGGCCCCGTCCGGTCGGACGGGGCCTTTCGTGTGCCAGGACTCAGGCGCCGAGCGTGTGCCCCGCCGAGCGGAGCTGCTGGGCGGCCTCGACGAGGCGCTGCGCCATGCCCGCCTCGGCCAGCTTGCCCCAGGCGCGCGGGTCGTAGGCCTTCTTGTTGCCCACCTCGCCGTCGACCTTGAGCACGCCGTCGTAGTTGCGGAAGAAGTGGTCCGCCACCGGACGGCTGAACGCGTACTGCGTGTCCGTGTCGATGTTCATCTTGATGACGCCGTTGTCGACGGCCTCGGAGATCTCGGCCTCGGTCGAGCCGGAGCCGCCGTGGAAGACGAGGTCGAACGGGTTCGCCTTGCCGATGGCGTCGCCGACGGCCTTCTGGATGTCCGCGAGGATCGACGGGCGCAGCTTGACCGCACCCGGCTTGTAGACGCCGTGCACGTTGCCGAACGTGAGGGCCGTCAGGTAGCGGCCCCTCTCGCCCGCACCGAGCGCCTTGACCGTGGCCAGGCCGTCCTCGACGGTCGTGTACAGCTTGTCGTTGATCTCGGCCGTGTGGCCGTCCTCCTCGCCACCGACCACGCCGACCTCGATCTCGAGGATCGTGCGGGCGGCGACGGAGAGCTCGAGGAGCTCCTCGGCGATCAGCAGGTTCTCGTCGAGCGGCACGGACGAGCCGTCCCACATGTGCGACTGGAACGTGGGGAGCTTGCCGGCCTTGACCTGCTCGATCTCGAGCGCGAGCAGCGGCCGCACCCAGGACTCGAGGTTCTGCTTGGCGCAGTGGTCGGTGTGCAGCGCGACGGTGATCGGGTAGCCCTTGGCCACCTCGGCCGCGTACGCCGCGAGCGCGAGCGAGCCGGCGACGCGGTCCTTGACGGTCGCGCCGGACGCGTACTCGGCGCCGCCGACGGAGACCTGGATGATGCCGTCGGACTCTGCCTCGGCGAAGCCCTGCAGGGCGGCGGTGACACTCTGGGACGAGGTGACGTTCACGGCCGGGTAGGCGAACTTGCCCGCCTTCGCCCGGTCGATCATCTCGGCGTACACCTCGGGGGTGGCGATGGCCATCTGCAGCATCTCCTGCGGGTTGTGGGAGGGGTATCAGGAAGATTCTGGCACGCCTGTGCGAGGCACCGTCCGGGACGTTCTACCCCTGGACAGCGTGCTGCGAGATCCACGCGTGCATCGCGATCGCCGCGGCCGCGCCCGCGTTGATCGAGCGGGTCGAGCCGAACTGCGCGATGTGCAGGACGTCGACGACGGCGTCGCGCGCGGCGTCCGAGAGCCCGACCGACTCCTGGCCGAACAGCAGCACGCACGCGCGCGGGAGCGGGTACCCCTCGAGCGCCACGGAGCCGGGCAGGTTGTCGACGCCGAGCACGGGGATGCCCTCGGCCGACGCCCACGCCAGCAGGTCCTCGACGGTCGGGTGGTGGCGGACGTGCTGGTAGCGGTCGGTCACCATGGCGCCGCGGCGGTTCCAGCGGCGGTTGCCGACGATGTGCACCTCGGCCGCCAGGAACGCGTTGGCGGTGCGGACCACCGAGCCGATGTTCATGTCGTGGGCCCAGTTCTCGATGGCGACGTGGAACGGGTGCCGGCGGGTGTCCAGGTCGGCGACGATCGCCTCGAGGGACCAGTACCGGTAGCGGTCGACGACGTTGCGGCGGTCGCCCTCCGCCAGCAGCACGGGGTCGTACCGGTCGCTGACGGGCCACTCGCCCGTCCACGGGCCGACCCCGACCTCCGCGCGCTCCTCGTCCACGGGCGCCACGGTAACCGCAGCTCAGGCCGGCGTGACCTCCAGCTCCACGACGGCCCAGCTCAGGGGCGGCAGCCGCAGGCTCACGCTGCCGTCGTCGGCACCCACGCCGTCGAGCGGGACGAGGCCCACCCGGTCCTGGGCCTCCTGCGAGTTCGAGGTGTGCCGGTCGCCGCCGTCCGGCACGGTCAGCACCTCGGCGCGCGTGACCCGGCCCGTCGCCCAGCCGCGCAGGTCGACCGTGACCTCGGCGTCCTCGTCGAGACCCCGGTGCGCCAGGAACAGGGCGACCCGGCCGTGCTCCTCGTCCCAGGTGGCGGAGACGTCGACAAGGTCGACGGCGTCGAACCTCGAGGTGTCGTACCGGTCTGACGTGACGGCCGCCCGCAGGACCACCCCGCGGGCGAGGGCCGCCGTGCGCGCGAACGGCCAGAAGATCGACTGCCGCCACGCGGGTCCGCCCTCCTCGGAGCGGATCGGCGCGATGACGTTGACCAGCTGCGCCTGGTTGGCGATCTTCACGCGGTCGCCGTGGCGCAGCAGCGAGTTGAGCAGGGTGCCGACGACGACGGCGTCGGTGACCGAGTACTCGTCCTCGATGATCCGCGGGTGCTCCTTCCAGACGCCGGCCTTCTCGATGACGTGCGGCTGGTCCTCGGTGTCCCGGCCGGACTGGTACCAGACGTTCCACTCGTCGAACGAGAGATCGATGTGCTTCTTGTGCTTGCCGCGGGCGCGCACGGCGTCGGCCGTGGAGACGACGGACTCGATGAAGTAGTCCATGTCGACGGCGCTGGCCAGGAAGCTCGCGTGGTCGCCGTCGAGCTCCTGGTAGTAGGCGTGCAGCGAGACGTAGTCGACCTCGTCGTAGGTGTGCCCGAGCACGGTCTGCTCCCACGCGCCGAACGTCGGCATCGCCGAGCTCGACGAGCCGCAGGCGACCAGCTCGATGCGCGGGTCCACCAGCCGCATGGCCTTGGCCGCCTCGACCGCGAGCCGGCCGTACTCGTCGGCGGTCTTGGCGCCCATCTGCCACGGGCCGTCCATCTCGTTGCCCAGGCACCACAGGCGGATGTCGAACGGGTCCTCGTGGCCGTTCTTGCGCCGCCGGTCGGACAGCTCGGTGCCGCCGGGGTGGTTGGCGTACTCGACCAGCGCGCGSGCCTCCTCGACSCCGCGGGTGCCCAGGTTMACKGCCTCCATGACCTCGACSCCGGCCACCCGGGACCAGTCSAYGAACTCGTGCAGSCCGAACGCGTTGGACTCGACGGTGTGCCAGGCGCCGTCGAGGCGGCGGGGCCGGTCCGGGCCGACCCCGTCCTCCCAGGCGTACCCCGAGACGAAGTTGCCGCCGGGGTACCGGATCACCGTGGCGCCCAGCTCCTTGACCAGGTCGAGCACGTCGCGGCGGAAGCCCTGCTCGTCGGCCGTGGCGTGACCGGGCTCGTAGATGCCGGTGTAGACGCACCGGCCCATGTGCTCGACGAACGACCCGAAGATCCGTCGGGGGACCTCGCCGACGACGAAGTCGCGGTCGAGCGTGACGCGTGCGCGGGACATGGGTCTCCTTGCATCTCTGTGACGAGGGGGTGCTACTGACCGCCGAAGCCGGTGGTGGCGAACCCGCGGATGATCTGGCGCTGGAAGAAGAGGAAGACGACGACCAGCGGGATCGCCGCCAGCACGGCCGACGCCATGACCTGCGCGTACTGCAGGCCGTAGGCGCTCTTCACGGTCTGCAGCCCCACGGGCAGCGTCATGAGCGACGAGTCGCTCGTGGCGATGAACGGCCACAGGAAGTTGTTCCACGCCGCGATGAACACGAAGATCGCGACGGCCGCGAGGATGGGCCGCGACAGGGGCAGCACGATCGACCAGAACACCCGCAGGCGTCCGGCACCGTCGATCCGGGCGGCGTCCTCGAGCTCGATCGGCACCTGGTCGAAGAACTTCTTGAGGATGAACACCATCGCCGGCGCGACCACCTGCGGCAGGATGATCGCCCAGTAGGTGTCGACGAGGTTGAGCGTGAGCATCTCGTAGAACAGCGGGACGATGAGCACCTGCGGCGGGATGATGATCGACGCGATCATCCCCCAGAACAGCCAGCGCCGGCCGGCGAAGTCCAGCCGCGAGAAGCCGTAGGCGGCCAGCGCCGACACCACGAGCGTGATGAGCGTGACCGCCGTGGCCGTCAGCAGGCTGTTCCAGGTCCAGAGCGGGATGTTCCCCTGGCTCAGCACGTTCGAGTACGCGTCGGTGGTGAAGCCGCTCTTCGGGAAGAACGACACGGGTGTCGCCGCCGCGTCCGTCTCGGACTTGAACGAGGTGACGAGGGCCCACAGGAACGGCAGGAGCCAGAGCAGGGCGAGCACCACGAGGGCGACGAGCGCCCCGATGCGGCCGGGGCTGGCGAAGCGCTCACCGATGCGCAGGCCCGCGCGTTCGGCGAACCGGCCGCGGGGGTGGTGGGCGACGGGCTGGGTGGTGGGCTCGGTGGCGATGGCGGTCATCAGGCGCTCCTGCGGGACGTCAGCCGGACCTGTCCGACGGAAATGATGACGATGAGGGCGAAGAAGATGTACGCGATGGCCGACGCGTACCCGAACCGGTAGCCGGTGAAGCCCGTCTCGAAGATGTACATGACGACCGGCCGCGTGACGCCGGCGGGGCCGCCGTTCGTCATGACGTAGATCTGGTCGAACACCTTGAGCGAGGCCAGGATCTGCAGCATCACGATGAGCACCGTGGTGGGGCCCAGCTGCGGGACGGTGATCGAGCGCAGCTGCCGCCACCGGCCGGCGCCGTCGAGGGCGGAGGCCTCGTACTGCTGCTCCGGGATGTTCTGCAGCGCGGTCAGGTAGAGCAGGAAGTTGAACCCCACGGTCCACCAGGTCGTCATGACGACCACCGCGAACATCGCCCAGGTCGGGTCCTGCAGCCATGCCACCGGATCGACGCCGACGAAGCCCAGCAGGTAGTTCACGAGCCCGAGCTGGGGGTTGTACATCCAGATCCAGAACTGCGCCGCGACGGTGGACGCCAGCAGGAACGGCATGAAGAACGAGAGCCGCCACAGCCATTGGCCGGGCAGCCCCTGGTGCACGAGCAGCGCGAGAGCCAGCGCCACGATGACGAGCGGGATCGTCGACAGCACCGTGAACCACAGGGTGTTGAGCAACGAGCGCCACATGATCGGATCCCGCAGCGCCTCGGCGTAGTTCGCGAAGCCGATGAGCTCGCCGTTCGCGCCCGTGATGCTCTCGCCGGTGAAGCTGAGGTAGAAGCCGTGGATCAGCGGCCAGATGAGGAACATCGCGAAGACGACGACGAAGGGCGCGACGAACGCCCAGCCGATCCGGTTGTTCCGGTTGCGGGCCGAGCGCTCGCCGGCCCGGACCTGCTCCGAGCCTGCGCGCGTGCCGGCGGCGACGCTGAGGGCTGCCGTGGACATGTTCGACTCCTTCCGGTCAGACGGGGTTCGGCTTGGAGAGCTGGACGTTGACGCGTCGGACGAAGGCGTTGAAGCCCTCGGCCGCGTCGGATCCGTCCAGGTAGACGCCCTGCACGGTCTCGAGGAAGTAGTTCTGGAAGTCGCTGCCGGACCCGGTGAACCACGCCTCGGGGTCGTAGTTGAGGATCTCCGCG
This sequence comes from Cellulomonas sp. P5_C6, assembly GCF_054049635.1. Lineage (NCBI taxonomy): Bacteria > Bacillati > Actinomycetota > Actinomycetes > Micrococcales > Cellulomonadaceae > Cellulomonas > Cellulomonas sp. P5_C6. The sequence continues at coordinate 6,692 of NZ_JBFULZ010000067.1, forward strand.
GCCGGGGCGTAGTGCGCCTGCGGCAGGAGCGCCTGGTACTCGGCGCTCTTCACGACGGGCTGGAACGCCGGGATGTGCCCGGCCTCGGCCCACGCGAGGGAGTTCGTGAGGATGTCCGCCACGAACCGGTAGGTCGCCCGCCGCTGGTCCGCGTTCGGGCTCGACTGGTGCGGGAGCGTGAACGCGTGCGAGTCGGCGTACGCCGCCGGCGTGCCGAAGAGGGTCGGGATCGGCTGGGCGTCGAAGTTGATGCCGGCGTTCTTGGCGGTCGGCAGCTCCCAGACGCCGGTGAAGAACATGCCGCTCTCCCCCGACATGAACTCGGAGACGGCCGTGCCGTAGTCGCCGCTGGGGGTGCAGATCGTGCCGTCCAGCAGCTGCTGGACGAACTCGAGCGACGAGACCGCGGCGTCCTGGTCGACCTCGGCCCGCGGGCCGGACAGGTCGAAGTCGGCGCCGTGCTGCTTGTACAGCGTGTAGAACAGCCGCCACATCTGGGCGCCGTCGCCGAGGTACCCGTAGGACAGCCCGTGCTTGCCGGTCACGGCCTGCATGGCCCGGGCGACCTCGAGGAACTGGTCCGGGCTGTCGATCGGCGCGAGCTGCCCGTCGCTGCCGAGGACCCCGGCCTGCTCGGCCACGTCGAGGTTGTACATCATGATGAACGGGTGCGAGTCGAGGGCGATCGAGTACTGCTTGCCGTTCAGCCCGCCCTTGGCCCAGACCCGGTCGAGGAAGTCGGACTCGTGCACGCCGTTCTCGGCCAGCAGGTCGAGGTCCCAGGGGTCCAGCAGCCCGCCCGGCGCGTATCCGGCCACGCGTGAGGCGTGCATGATCGCCGTGTCGGGCGCGCGTCCGCCGACGCTCGCCATGGCGAGCTTGGTGTAGTACGGCGCCCCCCAGGCCAGCACTGTCTGGGTGGCCTCGTACCCGTGGTCCAGCGCGTTGACGTCGTCGACCAGGCCGGCCATGTTGATGCCGTCGCCGCCGCTGAGCAGGTGCCAGAAGGCGAGCTCGCGGACGCCGTCGGCGGCCGAGGCGCCGGGCGCGCAGCCGGCCAGGCTGCCCACCGCGGCGAGGCCACCGACGGCGGCCAGGGAGCCGACGAGCATCTGCCGCCGGGTGATGCCCGAGGGGGGCGGGGGTGCCGCGAGCGTGCGCGGCCGATGGTGCAGTGCCATGCCCTCACTCCTTCGTGAGACACAACTTCCGGTGCAGGTCGGCGTCCTTGCCGTGCCCGGTTCGTAGCATTACATCGTTGGAATGGATGCGCAACAGATCGGGCGACACCAGTCAGACGTGTCGTGACCTCAGCCCGTGCTGGCGCGGACCACCACGCGGTGCGGGACGACGACCTGTCGCGCGGCACGGGTGGGGTCGTCGATGCGGTCGCTGAGCAGGTCGAGCGCGGTCGTGGTGTAGCCGCGCAGGTCGAACGCCACGGTCGTCAGAGGAGGGACCGCGAACCTGGCTCCCCCGATGTCGTCGAAACCCGCCACCGCGACGTCCTGCGGCACCCGCAGCCCCCGCTCCCACAGGACGCTGAGCACCCCGAACGCCATGGAGTCCGTGAAGCAGAAGAACGCGTCGGGCAGGGCGTGCGAGTCCAGGAAGGCTCGCGTCGCGCCGACCGCCTCGACCATGGTCCAGACGGTCGTCGGGATCTCGAGCGACGGGTCGTGGGCGACGCCGGCGGCCGCGAGCGCCAGCCGGTACCCCTCGGTGCGCTGCCGCGCGGCCGCCGTCTCGACCGGTCCGGGCGGCCCGACGACCGCGATGCGCCGCCGACCCGTCGCCAACAGGTGCTCGGTCATGTCCTGCGCCGCCCGCACGCTGTCCACGCCGACGTGGTCGGCGCGGTCCTGCAGCACCTCGCCGATGAGCACCGTCGGCGGCAGCGGGCCGGCGACCACCGGGACCACCGAGTCCTCGAGCGAGACGGGGTTGAGCACCAGCCCGTCGACCAGGTGCGACCGCGCCCGGGACAGCAGCGCGCGCTCGCGCTCGGGCTCGGCGGCCGTCTCCTCGATCTGCACCGACCAGCCTCGCGCGTGGCCCTCCTCGACGAAGTGGTGCGCGAGCTCGGCCGAGTACGCCGTCGACAGGTCCGGCAGGGCGAGCGCGATCAGCCCGTACCGGCCGTTGCGCAGCCCCCGGGCGCCCAGGTTGGGCACGTAGTCGAGCTCCGCGAGGGCGCGCTCCACCCGTTCGCGGGTMTCCGGGCGCACGAAGACCACGCCGTTGATGACGTTGGAGACGGTCTTGGGCGACACGCCCGCGCGGGCTGCGACGTCCTTCACGGTGGCCCGCACGGCGCCATTGTTCAGCACGGCGCCGCGCAGGGTCTGCTCACCTCGCGCACAGRTTCCTCAGCAGCCCTTAACTTTCCGGCCCGTAGGCTGAGCGCCATGCTGATGACGACCGTCCTCCCGGCCGCCGGAACCCTGGGAGCCCTGGGCCCCGACTTCCTCGACCCGCAGCACCTGATCGACTCGTTCGGGGCGTGGGTGCTCCTCGGCATCATGGCGATCGTCTTCATCGAGGTCGGCCTGCTGTTCCCCATCCTGCCCGGCGACTCGCTGCTGTTCACCGCGGGTGCCCTCGTCGCCCAGGAGAACCTCCAGGTCAACATCAACATCTGGGGCCTGTGCGCGCTGATGATCGTCACGGCCTACGCGGGGACGCAGACGGGCTACCTGATCGGCCGCAAGCTCGGGCCGAAGGTGTTCAGCAAGCCGGACTCGCGGTTCTTCAAGCAGAAGTACATCGACCAGACGTACGCGTACTTCGACCGCTACGGCGGCCGGACGCTGATCGTGGCGCAGTTCATCCCGTTCGTGCGGACGTACGCCTCCGTCGCGGCAGGCGTCGGCAAGATGCCGTACCGGCACTTCGCGCTCTTCAACGCGATCGGCGTCGTGCTCTGGGCCGGCGGCGTGACGATGCTCGGGTACCTGCTGGGCAACATCTCCTTCATCAAGAACAACATCGAGGTGCTGCTGGTCCTCGTCGTGTTCATCTCGGTGGCACCGGTGCTGGTCGAGGTGTGGCGCAAGCGCCGCCGCGCGAAGGCCGGGCTCCCCGCCGACGAGGGCCGTGACGAGCGGTACGACGAGCAGGCGGAGCGCGACGAGGTCGAGCGCAAGGCGTTCGGCGCGTGACCCATCACGGCCCGCGGGAGATCCGGTCGTGGCTGTCGGACATGGATGGCGTGCTGGTGCACGAGGGCACGGCCCTGCCCGGCGCCGCCGAGTTCGTCAAGGCGCTGCGCGACGGTGAGYGGCCGTTCCTCATCCTCACCAACAACTCGATCTTCACCACGCGGGACCTGCGCGCCCGGCTGGCGGCGTCCGGCATCGACGTCCCGGAGGACGCGATCTGGACCTCGGCGCTCGCGACCGCCCAGTTCCTCACCGACCAGATGCCCGGCGGCTCGGCGTACGTCATCGGCGAGGCCGGGCTGACCACCGCGCTGTACGAGGCCGGCTACACGCTGACCGCCGCCCAGCCCGACTTCGTGGTGCTCGGGGAGACGCGGACCTACTCGTTCGAGGCGATCACGCAGGCCATCCGCCTGATCCAGGGCGGCGCGCGGTTCATCGCCACCAACCCCGACGTCACCGGCCCGTCCGCCGACGGCGACCTGCCGGCCACCGGGGCCGTCGCCGCCATGATCAGCGCCGCGACGGGCCGCCAGCCGTACTTCGTCGGCAAGCCCAACCCGATGATGATCCGGTCCGCGCTCAACCGCATCGACGCCCACTCGGAGACCACCGTCATGGTGGGCGACCGGATGGACACCGACGTCGTCGCCGGGATCGAGGCCGGGCTGCGCACGTTCCTGGTGCTGTCCGGCTCCACGCGGCTGGCCGACGTCGAGCGCTTCCCGTTCCGGCCGACCGAGATCCTGGACTCGGTCCAGGACCTGGTCGAGCGGGTCTGACTAGAAGCTGACCTCGGGCGCCGCGCGCACGCTGGGCTCGTCGGCCTCGAAGTACTCGGCGCGCTCGATGTGGAACGCGCCCGCGATGACGTTGGACGGGAACGACTCGACCTTGGTGTTCAGCTCGCGGACGTTCGCGTTGTAGAACCGGCGCCCGGCGGCGATGCGGTCCTCGGTGTTGGTGAGCTCGGCCTGCAGCTGCTGGAAGTTCTCGCTGGCCCGCAGCACCGGGTACGCCTCGGCGACGGCGAAGAGCCGGCCGAGCGCCTGGGTCAGCTGGTTCTCCTGGGCGGCCTGCTCGGCCGGGCCCGACCCTGCGCCGATCGCGGCCGCCCGAGCGCGGGCGACCTCCTCGAACACGCCCTTCTCGTGGGCCGCGTAGCCCTTGACGGACTCGACGAGGTTCGGGATCAGGTCGTGCCGGCGGTGCAGCTCGACGTCGATCTGCCGCCAGGCCTCCTGCACGAGGTTCCGCAGCCGGATGAAGCCGTTGTAGGTCGAGACGGCCCAGATCAGCGCGATGACGACGATCACGACGAGGACGATCAGGACGATGACACCGGTGCTCACAGCGCAGGCCTCTCAGCGGTCGGTCAGGTCAGCCGATCGTAGCGTCGAGGGGGTCGTACCCGTGGTCGAGCCACACGTGCCGCGGGATCGAGCGGACCACGGCGGAGAGCAGGCCGAGCCGCGTCGCCATGGTCTCGAGCGCTGAGGACCCGGGCTCCCACGAGATGATCCACGTGCCCTCGATGCGCCACGGCGTGACCGAGCCGTCGCGCAGCAGCCGCTCCATCAGGCGCGGGTGCACGATCGCGTGCCCGACCTGCGCGTCGGACGCCTTGACGCGGAACTCCTTGTTGAACGCCTCGGACTCGAACTGGATGTCCTGGCCGCCGAACAGCTTGTCCAGCTTGGCGCCGAACCCGTCGCGGGTCACCTCGACGGTCGGCAGGTACGCCGGCAGCCCCAACGCGACCACGTGGGCTGTGTGGGTCGACTTGTCCTTGTCGTCGCCCGTGGTCCACGTGTACGTGAACGAGACGGCCGGGTGCCCGTCGAAGACGCCGCGCAGCACCTCGGTCGCCCGCCGGTCGCGGCCCTGACCGAACGGCTGGGCGTCCGAGAGGTGGACCAGCGTCGGGTCCGAGGCCTCGTAGGTCCAGCGGTTGCGCAGCGCCCACTGCTGGAACGCCTCCTGACGCTTCTTCTGCATCATGTAGGCGAGCACGGCGACGATGACGACGCCGAGCGCGACGATGGCGAAGATGACGCCGTTCACGGTCAGGCGAGCCCGAGGTCTGACAGGCTGAACAGGTAGTGGTACGGCACGCCGAGCGCCTCGATCTTGGCCTGGGCCCCGGTGGCCCGGTCGACGATCACGGCGACGCCGAGCACCTCGGCGCCGACCTCGCGCGCCGCCTCGACGGCCGCGATGGGCGAGCCGCCCGTGGTCGAGGTGTCCTCGAGGATCACGACCTTGCGACCCGTGATGTCCGGGCCCTCGATGCGCCGCTGCATGCCGTGCGCCTTGGCCTCCTTGCGGACGACGAACGCGTCGAGATCCTGCCCGCGGCTCGCGGCGGCGTGCAGCAGGCTCGTGGCGACGGGGTCGGCGCCGAGCGTGAGGCCGCCGACGGCGTCGATCTCCGCCGTCCCGAGACCGACCTCCTCCAGCCGGTCCAGCAGCAGGTGGCCGATCAGCGGCGCGGCGCGGTGGTGCAGCGTGACGCGGCGCAGGTCGACGTAGTAGTCGGCCTCACGGCCGGACGACAGCGTGACCTTCCCGTGCACGACCGCGAGGGTCTTGATGAGCTCGAGCAGCTGCTCGCGGGGCGTCGGGGAGAGGTCGGTGCTCACGGCGGTCAGGCTACTCGGACTCCTGCAGCGCCCGGCGGTAGCGCCCGAACGCGCGCACCGCCGACCGGGGGGCCATGCGAGCGACCGCGGACAGCGTGCGGTAGCGCATGCTCGGCGTCGAGATGACCGCACCGCGGCGGACGTCGGCGAGGCCCGTGGCCACGACGTCCTCGGCGTTGAGCCAGGCGATCTCCGGGTACGCGGTCGTGTCGATCGCCCCCCGCTCGTGGAACTCGGTGTGCACGAACCCCGGGCAGAGGGCCGTCGCGGTGACCCCCGTGCCGCGCAGCTCGACCGCGAGGCCCTCGGTGAACACCCGGACCCACGCCTTGTGCGCGGAGTACGTGCCCGACGCGAGGAGGGCGGCGACCGACGCGACGTTGAGGATGGCGCCGCGGCCGCGCTCCACCATGGCGCCCGCGGCGGCGTGGGAGAGGACCAGCACGGCCTTCACCATGACGTCCAGCGCGGCCTCCTCCGCGGCGAGGTCGCCGGTGACGAACCGCTGGTTCAGGCCGAGACCCGCGTTGTTGACCAGCAGGCCGACCGGTCGTTCGGTGGCGCGCAGGCGGTCGGCCACGCGCTCGACGTCGGTGCGGACGGAGAGGTCGGCCACGAGCACCTCGGCGCGGATGCCCGCGGCGGCCTCGAGCTGCGCGGCGAGCCGGGTCAGCCGCTCCTCGTTGCGCGCCACCAGGACGACGTCGTGCTTGGCCGTGGCCAGCTGCCAGGCGAACTCCAGACCGAGCCCGGCGCTGGCGCCGGTGATGAGTGCGGTAGCCATGGGGAACACCCTACGGATCGGTCCGGGCCGTCGCGCGCCGCTGTGGAGCGCACGATCCGGGCGTCGGTGGCGGCACGTAGGGTGTGCGCGTGACTGACGGGTGGGGTGGCGACGTGCCGGACTGGCCTCTCGACGAGGAGCCGCCGTTCGACCCGAACTACGACGCCGCGCCGCCGGAGCACGAACCGTCCGCCGCTCCTGCTCGCGGCGCCCGCCCCGCTCCCCCGCCGCGTCCCGACATCCCGCGCGAGGTCGCCCAGGTGCTCGACCCCGAGGCGGCGCAGGCCGCCGCGGCCGAGGTGCTCCACAGCGTGTGGGGGTACGACGCCTTCCGCGGCGAGCAGGCCGAGATCATCGACACCGTGGTCCGCGGCGGCGACGCCCTGGTGCTCATGCCCACCGGCGGCGGCAAGTCGCTCTGCTACCAGGTCCCCGCGCTGGTCAGGCAGGGCACGGGCGTCGTCGTCTCGCCGCTCATCGCCCTCATGCAGGACCAGGTCGACGCTCTGTCCGCGCTGGGCGTGCGCGCCGGGTTCCTCAACTCGACGCAGCAGTCGTTCGAGCGGCGCACGGTCGAGGACGCGTACCTCGCCGGCGAGCTCGACCTGCTGTACCTGGCGCCCGAGCGCCTGCGCGTGCGCGAGACCATCGAGCTGCTGGACCGCGGCACGATCGCGCTGTTCGCCATCGACGAGGCGCACTGCGTGTCCCAGTGGGGGCACGACTTCCGGCCCGACTACCTGCAGCTGTCGATGCTGCACGAGCGCTGGCCCGAGGTCCCGCGCATCGCGCTGACCGCCACGGCCACCGAGCAGACGCACGCGGAGATCGCGCAGCGCCTGCAGCTCGGGGACGCCAAGCACTTCGTCGCCAGCTTCGACCGGCCCAACATCCAGTACCGGATCGCGCCCAAGGACAAGCCCCGCGACCAGCTGCTCACCCTCCTGCGCACCGAGCACGAGGGCGACGCGGGGATCGTCTACTGCCTCTCGCGGAACTCGGTCGAGCAGACCGCGCAGTTCCTGGTCGACCACGGCGTGCCGGCGCTGCCGTACCACGCGGGCCTCGACCGGAACGTGCGGGCGCGCAACCAGTCGACGTTCCTGCGCGAGGACGGGATCGTGATGGTCGCGACCATCGCGTTCGGCATGGGCATCGACAAGCCCGACGTGCGGTTCGTCGCACACCTCGACCTGCCGAAGTCCGTCGAGGGCTACTACCAGGAGACCGGCCGCGCGGGCCGCGACGGCCTGCCGTCCACCGCGTGGCTCGCGTACGGGCTGGCCGACGTGGTGCAGCAGCGCCGCATGATCGACACGTCCGAGGGCGACGCCGCCCACAAGCGCCGGCTGACCGCGCACCTCGACGCGATGCTCGCCCTCTGCGAGACGGTCTCGTGCCGCCGGGTGCAGCTGCTCAACTACTTCGGCCAGCCCTCGGAGCCCTGCGGCAACTGCGACACCTGCCTCACGCCGCCCGAGTCGTGGGACGGGACGGTCGCCGCGCAGAAGCTGCTGTCGACGGTCGTCCGGCTCGAGCAGCGCGGGCAGCGGTACGGCGCCGGGCACCTGGTCGACATCCTGCTCGGCAAGGTGACCCCGCGGATCACGCAGCTCGGTCACCAGGACCTCTCGACGTTCGGCGTCGGCAAGGACCTCTCCGACGGCGAGTGGCGCGGGGTGGTCCGGCAGCTGCTGGCCATGGAGCTGCTCGGCGTCGACACCGACGGCTACGGGACGCTGCGGCTGGCGCCGGACAGCGCCGACGTCCTGCGTGGAGCGCGCGAGGTCCGGTTGCGCCGCGAGACCGAGAAGGTCGTGCGGACGCGCGGGTCGCGGTCCAGCCGGCCGACGGCCGCGGCGGACCTGTCGGACGACGCCCTCGAGCTGTTCGAGGTGCTGCGGGCCTGGCGGGCGGGCGTGGCCAAGGAGCAGGGCGTGCCCGCGTACGTGGTGTTCCACGACGCGACCCTGCGCGAGGTCGTCACGCAGCGGCCGACGTCGCTGGAGCAGCTGGGCGGGATCAGCGGCATCGGTGCCGCCAAGCTCGAGCGGCACGGGCCGGGGCTGCTCGCGGCGCTGGCGGGGGTCGGCGAGTCGGTCTGACCCGCAATCCGCTGGACCGGCTCTGGTGCACTGGACCTCATGTTCCGGTACGAGTCCGACCCGCGCGTCGGTGACTGGCTGAGCCCCCGGCTCGGCCCGTTCGGCGCGACCGTCGGCTCGCTGGTGCCGCGGGGCTTCGAGGCCTACGCGCGCGTGCTTCACCCGATGCTCGACGTCGCGTGGGCACCCGTCTCCTGGGCCGAGGTCGCCCGGACCACCGGGCGGGTGCTGCACCCGACGGCCCAGTCGTGGCGGGTGGCGGGCCGCTCGGCCGTGCACGCCGGCCGGCCGTCGGACGAGCCCGCCGACGGCGAGTGGCCCGGCGACGATCCGGCCGAGGGCTCGCTCCCGGCGCCCGAGCTGCGCGCGCTCTCGAGGGTGCTGGGGCGGCACGCCGCCGGCGCCCTCGTCGCGGCGTTCTGGGAGGGCTCGGGCTGGGACGGCGGGTGGCAGGTGGTGGCGTGGTGGTCCGACGACCCAGACGCGACGCCTCCCCCGCCGCGTCGCGCGCCCGACGCACTCGCGCCGGCGGTCCTGCGAGGCCCGAAGCTCGAGCTCCCGCACCGCGCCCACGTCCTGTTCCGTGCCGCACCCAGCGACCTCGAGGCACTCGCCGACGGTCGGGCCGTCGCGGACGTCGAGCCGTTCGCCCCGGGCTTCCGGACGCCGAACCTGCTCTGGCCCGACGACCGCTCGTGGTGCCTGGCGACCGAGGTCGACCTCGACTCGACCGTCGTCGGCGGGACCCGCGCGCTGGTCGACGACCTGCTCGCGGCGCCGGACCTGGAGGTCCTGGAGGTGGCTGAGACCGACTCGCTGGGCTGGTTCGACGACCAGGTCAACGTGCCCTGATCAGGCCCCGAACCGGCGGCGCTGGAGCTCGCGGACCTCGTCGTCGAGGCCGGGCACGGGACCCTCGACGAGGATGCCCGGGGCGACGGCGCTGATCGGGAGGGCTGCGACCGGAGCGGCGGGGACACCCCAGCCCGCCAACCAGCCGCCGGTCTGCTCCGACGACGTCACGTAGACGATCCGGCCCAGGCCGACCCAGGCGTGGGCCGCCGCGCACATCGGGCAGTGCTCGCCSGACGTGTAGACGGTCGAYGCCGCGCGCTCCTCGGGTGTGAGGTGGTTCGCCGACCAGCGGGCGATCTCGAACTCGGGGTGGCGGGTCTGGTCGCCGTCCTTGACGCGGTTGCGGTCCTCGAAGCGGACCCGGCCGTCGGCGTCGACCAGGACGGAGCCGTAGGGCTCGTCGCCGTCGTCGAGGGCTTCGCGCGCGAGCTCGACGGCCCGGGTCAGGTGGATGAGGTCGGCGTCCGTGATCGTCACGGGGTCAGCCTGCCGTCGAGGGCGGGGCCGAGACCAGCGCACCGCGCCGGACGGACGTCGGTGGCGCAGACTCGGGGCATGACGCTCAGCACCCAGGTCCAGCTCGTCCGCCGGCCGCAGGGGTGGCCCGTCCCCGAGGACTTCCGCACGGTCACCGTCGAGCTGCCCGACCTCGGACCGGACCAGGTGCGCGTCGCGAACGAGTTCCTCTCCGTCGACCCGTACATGCGCGGCCGGATGAACGACGAGGAGTCGTACACGCCGCCGTTCGCGCTCGGCGAGACGATGACGGGCGGCGCGGTCGGTCGGGTGGTCGAGTCGACGTCGTCGCAGGTGCCGGTGGGTGCCGCGGTCACGCACGGGCTCGGTTGGCGCGACGTGGCGCAGGGTTCCGCGGACGAGTTCCGCGTGGTCCAGGACGGCGTCCCGCTGTCCGCGTACCTCGGGGTGCTCGGGATGACGGCGTTCACCGCGCACCTCGGGCTGCTGGAGATCGCGCAGATGAAGCCCGGCGAGGTCGTGTTCGTCTCCGGGGCGGCCGGGGCCGTCGGGTCGATGGTCGGGCAGATCGCGCGGCTCAAGGGCGCGTCGCGCGTGATCGGGTCCGCGGGGTCGGCCGAGAAGGTCGCGCTGGTGCAGGAGAAGTACGGGTTCGACGCGGCGTTCGACTACAAGGACGGGCACATCTACCGGCAGCTGCGGGCCGCGGCGCCGGACGGGATCGACGTGTACTTCGACAACGTCGGCGGGGTGCACCTCGAGGCGGCGCTCGGGACCCTCCGGCGCGGCGGGCGCGTGGCGGTGTGCGGTGCCATCTCCGGGTACAACGACGAGCAGGCGCAGCCCGGGCCCCGCAACATGGCGCGGATCATCCAGCAGGGGCTGACCCTCAAGGGCTTCACCGTCGGGTTCCACACCCAGCACTACCCGGCGTTCCTGGCGGACATGCGTGAGTGGTTCACCACCGGGCAGATCGCGTACGACGAGACAGTGGTCGACGGCCTCGACCACGCCGTGGACGCGTTCCTCGCGATGATGCGCGGCGAGACCACGGGGAAGACCGTGGTCCGGCTGTAGGACCTACCGAGGGGCGGCGTCCTGTGCCGCCACGGCGACGACGAGCTCGGTCCCGTGCTCGAGGAAGACGTCGCGCACCAGCACGCCCAGGGCATGGGCGTCGCCGCGCGGCACCTCGGCGAGGATCGCCGCCATCCGTCGCTGCTCGACCTCCGGCGCCCCGCCGACGATCGTCCGCATCCGCGTGACGTGCACCCGGTAGCGATCCACGCTCTCCACCAGGACGGCGTTGCCGCACCGCGCGAGCACGAGGTCGAAGAAGCCAGGGGCGACGACGCCCGTCGCCGAAGGCCCGGCCGCGAGGGCCTCGCGTCCCGCGTGCGCGAGCCAGTCCCTGTCGTCGTCGCTCAGGTTCTCGGCGGCCAGCCGGGTGGCCAGGCCGAACAGCTCCGCGAGCACGACGACGATCTGCTGGAGGCGCTCGGGCTCGAGGGGGGCGACCGTGTAGCGGCGACCGACGTCGATGCGCACCAGACCGATCTCCGCGAGCCTCTGGAGCACCTGCCGCACCGGCGTGCGTGACACACCCAGCGTCGCGGCCAGCTCCGCCTCGCGGAGGGTCTCGCCCGGGACCAGGTCTCCGGTGAGGATCGCCGAGCGGACGGTCGCGACGAGCTGGTCGGTCAACGACGTGAGACGGAGGGGTTCCTTCGGCGGACTCAGGGGCACGGACAGCTCCTCCGGATCACGGGACGACTCCCGACAGTAGCCCGGTCCGGCCGCGCAGTCGGAGGACCCGACGTGGGACCAATGTCCCTGTATGTCGGTATACCCGTGTACCAGTATGGAGATATTCGATGCGCACGCATCGCGACATGCGGGTCCGTAGCCCGCCCAGGGAGGAACGACCGTGAAGAGCACCAAGTACCGCATAGGCGCGATCGCCACGAGCGCGACGCTGCTCAGCGCCATCGCAGTCCCCGCGATGGCCAGCGACCAGTCCGTGGAGCTGTCCGGCAGCTCCACGCAGGACGTCGTCGTGATCGACGACGGCACCGTGCCGGAGGAGGTCGCCCCCGTCGAGCCCGACGCGGAGCCGGCCGAGGAGGCACCCGTCGAGGAGGCACCCGTCGAGGAGTCGCCCGTCGTCGAGGAGTCGACCGACGAGGCGTCCGAGGCGCCGATCGACGAGCTGGGGTCGGAGGATTCCGCGGAGGTCGCCGAGGAGGTGCCGTCCGAGGTCGTCGCCCCCGTCGAGCCCGCCGCGGTCGCCGCGCCGTTCGCCGTGACGACCGTCCACTCGACCGACAAGGCCGGCGCAGGCTGGGCCTTCGGCGAGTCCCGCGCCTTCGGCCACCACGAGTACGTCGACAACGGTCTGCACGTGTGGACCGAGGAGGGTACCGACAACGCCGGCCTCTCCAAGTCGAAGTCGGCCGGCTACGTCGCGGCGGACTTCCCCCTGAGTGACGCGGCGACCACCACCATCGACTTCACCTCGCACTCCGGCGTCCGGCCGAGCGTGCAGCTCGTTGT
>NZ_JBFULZ010000068.1:0-19264 GCF_054049635.1 Cellulomonas sp. P5_C6
GGCGCCGGACCGGCCGCCGTCGCCGCCGGCCTCGGGCAGCTGGCCGTCGGTGTCGCGGTGCTGGCCGCCCTGCTGACGGGCATCCCCGCGGTCGGCGCCGGGCTGCTCTCGCCGGTCGAGCTCGCCGTCATCGTGCTCACGCCCCTCGCGGCGTTCGAGGCGACGGCCCTGCTGCCCGCCGCGGCCATCCAGGTGCAGCGTTCGCGCGCGGCCGCCGTGCGGATCCTCGCCCTGCTGGACGCGCCGACGGATCCTGCCCCGACCGACCCGGCACCGGGGCGTCCGCCACTCTCCGCGACGGGGCTGGCGGCGGGCTGGCCGGGGGCGGACACCGTCGTCGCGGACCTCGACCTCGACCTGCGCCCCGGCCGGTCCGTCGCCATCGTCGGCCCCTCCGGCACGGGCAAGACGACCACGCTGCTCACGCTGGCGGGCCTGCTCCCCCGGCGCGCCGGGTCGCTCACCCTCGACGGGCACGACGTCGACCACCTGTCCCGGGACGCCGTCACGGCCGCGGTCGTCGTCGGCACCGAGGACGCGCACGTCTTCGGGACGACCGTGCTCGAGAACCTGCGGGTGGCCCGCGGCGACGTCACGCAGGACGAGGCGGCCGCGGTCCTGCGGCGCGTCGGCCTCGGCGACTGGCTCGCCGGCCTGCCGGACGGCCTCGGCACGCTGCTCGGCCCCGACGCCAGGACGGTCTCCGGCGGGGAGCGGCGCCGGCTGCTCGTCGCGCGCGCCCTGCTGTCCCCGGCGGCCCTGCTGCTGGTCGACGAGCCGGCCGAGCACCTCGACCCCGTACGGGCGGACGCGCTGGTCACCGACCTGCTCGGGGACCCGCGCGGGGTGGTGGTCGTGACGCACCGGCTCACCCCGCTGGCCGCCGCCGACGAGGTCGTCTGGCTCGACGCGGGCGGGGTCCGCGCGCGCGGCACCCACGCGGAGCTGGTCGCCGCGGTGCCCGGCTACCGTGAGTCGCTGGACCGCGAACGCGCGACCGACCGACAGGAGGCGGGACGTGCCCGATGAGGCCCTGCCGGGCTCGCTCACCGAGGTGCCCGACTCCCCGCTCCGCGCGACCGGAGACGCGCTGAGCGACCTCCTGGGCGCGATCCTGGCCGTCGCCAGCGAGCTCGACATCGCCGCCGTCCTCGAGCGTTTCGTGCAGGTCAGCGCCGACCTCACGGGTGCCCGGTACGGAGCGCTCAACGTCCTGGACGCGCACGGCACGTCGACGACCTTCGTGTTCACCGGCGTGCCCACCGCGCTGGCCCGGGTGATGAAGGCGGCACCGCACGCCGCGGGCGTGCTGGGCGAGATCCCCGAGACCGGCGTGCTGCGGCTCGCGGACCTGCGCGAGCATCCCGCCTTCCGCGGCTTCCCGCCCGAGCACCCCCCGATGGGCTCGTTCCTCGGCACCTCGGTCCGCGTCGGCCCGCGGGTGTTCGGGCAGCTGTACCTCTCGGAGAAGGACGGCGGGTTCACGGAGGCGGACGACGACGTCGTGCTGGCGCTCGCCGCAGCCGCCGGGGTCGCCGTCGCGAACGCCCAGCTGTACGCCGAGGCCGAGCGCCGCGAGCACTGGCTGCGTGCCGGGCAGGCCATCACGACGATGCTGCTCGAGGGGATCGACGAGGAGGAGGCGCTCGAGCACATCGCCTCGACCGCCCTCGAGGTCGCGCACGCCGACACCGCGGCGCTCGCGCTGCCCGGCGTGGGCGGGGAGCTCCTCATCGAGCTCGCGGTCGGGCACGACAGCGACCGCATCCTGGGCAACCCCATGCCGAAGGGCGGCCGCGCCTGGACCGTCATGACCGAGGGCAAGGGCCTCACGACGCCGTCGCTGTCGCAGGCCCGGACGGTCGGGGTGCCCGCGATGCGCACCTTCGGCCCGGCCCTCTACGCGCCGCTGCGGTCGCCGGGCCGCGACATGGGCGTCCTCATCCTGCTCCGACGCATCGGCGGGACACCGTTCGAGGACTCCGACCTGGCGACCGCCGAGTCGTTCGCCGCGCAGGCGGCGCTCGCCTTCCTGCTGGCCGGCGCACGCCACGCCCAGGACGTCGCGGCGCTCCTCGACGAGCGGGCGCGCATCGCCCGCGACCTGCACGACCTGGCCATCCAGCAGCTCTTCGCCACCGGCATGCAGCTGGAGACGGTCCGGCGGCGCGCGGCGCGCGGTGTCGACCCCTCGGAGCTGGCCGGGATCGTCGACGAGGCGCTCGACAACGTCGACGGCTCCGTGCGCCAGATCCGCCAGATCGTGCACGAGCTCCGCGATCCCGACGCCGCCTCCGGGCTGGTCGAGCGCCTGCGGCGCGAGGCCTCGCTCGCGCGCACCGGTCTCGGCTTCGCGCCGTCGTTCGTCGTCAGCCTGGACGACAAGGCCCTGGTCGACGGCGGGACCGAGGAGGACCAGCTGGACGAGCGGGTCGACGCGACGCGCGCGTCCGACGTCGTGGCGGTGGTGCGCGAGGGCCTGGCCAACGCGGCACGGCACGCCCACGCGGCGTCCGTCACGGTGCGMGTCTCGGTCCGCGGCTCTGGGCCGCGCGGCGTGGTCCTCGTCGAGGTGCAGGACGACGGGGCCGGCCTCCCGCAGCGGCGCGGCCGCAGCTCGGGCACCGGCAACCTCGCGTCCCGCGCCCGGCAGCACGGCGGGACGTTCAGCCTGGGCGTGCCGCCCGACGGTCGCGGCACGCTGCTGACCTGGGAGGCGCCGCTCGGCTGAGCGTTTGCGAGCCCCTTGCGCCGGGTCGACGATGCGAGGGACGCGAGGGGGCGCGCATGGCACCGCAGGTCGAGTCACCGGCAGGACAGCTCTCGCAGAGGGCGATCTGGGCCATCTTCGGCGGGCTGATGCTCGCGATGCTGCTGGCGGCGCTCGACCAGACGATCGTCGCGACCGCGCTGCCCACCATCGTGCAGGACCTCGGCGGCGCCGAGCACCTCTCGTGGGTGGTCACCGCGTACATGCTCGCGTCGACGGTGACGACACCCCTGTGGGGCAAGCTCGGCGACCTGTACGGCCGCAAGATCCTGTTCATCACCTGCATCGTCATCTTCCTCGTCGGCTCCGCGCTCGCCGGCACGTCGCAGACGATGCTGCAGCTCATCGCGTGGCGGGCGGTGCAGGGCGTCGGCGGCGGCGGGCTCATGGTGCTCTCGCAGGCGATCATCGCCGACGTCGTGCCGCCCCGGGACCGGGGCCGCTACCAGGGCGCGTTCGGGGCCGTGTTCGGGCTGTCCAGCGTCGCCGGGCCGCTGCTGGGCGGCTTCTTCGTGGACCACCTGACGTGGCGCTGGGTGTTCTACGTGAACATCCCGATCGGCGTGCTCGCCCTCGTCGTCGTCGCCGCGGTGCTGCCGGTGACCAAGGCACGGACGTCGCCGAAGATCGACGTCTGGGGCATCACGCTGCTGGCGACGGTGGCCACCTGCATCGTGCTCGTCACCTCGCTCGGCGGGTCGAGCTGRGACTGGGGCTCGGTGCAGGTCATCGGGCTGTCGCTGCTCGCCGTCGTGGCCGGGATCGTGTTCGGGTTCGTGGAGGCGCGCGTGCCCGAGCCCGTGCTGCCGCTGCGGCTGTTCCGCAACCCGGTCTTCTCCACCACCTCGGGCGTCGGGTTCGTGGTCGGGTTCGCGATGTTCGGGTCGATCACGTTCCTCCCGCTCTACCTGCAGCAGGTCCAGGGCGCCACGCCCACCGGTTCCGGCCTCCAGATGATCCCCATGATGGTCGGCCTGCTGCTCACCTCGATCACCAGCGGCCAGATCATCAGCCGCACGGGCCGGTACAAGGTCTTCCCGATCCTCGGCTCCGCCGTCTTCACCGTGGGCCTCTACCTGCTCTCCCTCATGGGCCGGGACACGACGGCCCTGCAGTCCGGCCTGTCGATGTTCGTGCTCGGCGCGGGGCTCGGCATGGTCATGCAGGTGCTCGTGCTGGCCGTGCAGAACGCCGTCGAGTACCGCGACCTCGGCACAGGCACCAGCGGCGCCACGTTCTTCCGGACGATCGGCAGCTGCGTGGGCGTCGCCGTGTTCGGCACCCTGTTCAACTCGCACCTCGAGTCGACCCTGGCCGCCGCTCCCCCGGCCGGCGCCGCCGGCCCCTGCTCGGGCCCCGCCCTCAGCGCGACGTCGGCCGCCCTGCGCAGCTGCCCGACCGACGTCCAGGACTGGTTCCTCGACGGCTACTCCGACGCGATCCACACGATCTTCCTGTACGCCGTCCCGGTCGGCGTCCTGGCCTTCGTGCTGGCCTGGCTCATCCCCGAGGTCACGCTGCGCACGGGCGCCAGCCGCCCCGAGCAGGGCGAGGTCTACGCGCTGCCCGCCAGCCGGACGTCGTTCGAGGAGCTGCGGCTGCTGCTGTGGCGCGAGGTCGGGCACCAGGACCCGCTGCGGGCGTACGCGATCCTCAACCGCGATCTCGACATCGGCCTCACGCCAGGCCAGTGCTGGATGCTCGCGCGGGTCACGGCCGAGGGCTCGCGGACCATCGACGCGATGGTCGACCACTCGGGCGTCGAGCGCGACCGCGTGCTGGCCACCGCGGACGTGCTGCTGTCCCGGGGCCTCGTCGACGTCACCGACGGGGTCGTGACGCCGACCGACGCCGGGCACGCGATCGCCGACGAGATCCGCGAGAACGAGCGCGCGCAGCTGCGCCGGATCGTCGACCAGTGGTCCGGCAGCGACGAGCCGCAGCTCGACGAGCTGGTCGAGCAGATGACCGCCCGCCTCTGGCGCGAGGACCCGTCCCCGGCCGGTCTGCGGGCCTGACCGCTCAGTGACCGGGTTCGACCCGGTCAGTGACCGGGTTCGACCCGCCAGCCGGCGTGCTTGCGCGACGCCACCCACGCGGCGACCTGCGTCCGGCGCTGCAGGCCCATCTTGGCCAGCAGGGACGTGATGTGGTTCTTCACGGTCTTCTCGACCACGCCGAGCCGCTCCGCGATCTCGCGGTTGGACAGGCCCTCGCCGATGAGCTCGATGACGCGCAGCTCGCTGGGGGTGAGGTTCTCGGTCGGGTCGTCGTGGCCGGCCTTGCGCCGCGTGACGGTCCGCTCGTCGAGCAGGATGCGCCCGGCGGCGACCGCGCGGATGACGTCCGTGATCTCGGCGCCGCGGACTGACTTGAGCAGGTAGGCGGCGGCGCCGGCGTCGAGCGCGGCAGCGAGGGCGTCGTCGTCGTCGAACGACGTCAGCACGATCGCGCGGGCGTCCGGCAGCGTCTCGTGCAGCGTGCGCAGCAGCTCGATGCCCGTGCCGTCCGGCAGCTGCAGGTCCACCAGGAGCACCTGCGGGCGCACCAGGGCGGCCCGGCGGGCCCCGTCGGCGACCGAACCGGCCTCGGCGACGACGGTCATGCCGTCGGCACGCTCCACCACCTCGGCGATGCCGCGACGCACCACCTCGTGGTCGTCGACGATCATCACGGTGATGGGACCTGCGGAGGCGGTGGTAGCGGGCACGATGGCATCGTACGAGGGTGACCACCCTGCTGCTGCCCACGACCATGACCGACGCGCCGAACGTGCCACCGGACGTCCGGGTGGTCCGCTACGACGTGGGTCGACCGGTCCCCGACGACGCGCTCGACGCGGACGCGCTGGTGGTCTGGGGCAACGGGGACGACCAGCTGGCCGACGCTGCCCGGCGGCTGCCGAACCTGCGGTGGGTGCAGACGCTCGCGGCCGGGCCCGACGCCGTGCTCGGTGCGGGGTTCGCCGACGACGTCGCGATCACATCGGGCCGCGGCCTGCACGACGGACCGGTGGCCGAGCACACGCTCGCCCTGGTCCTGGCCGCGGCGCGTCGCCTGCCCGAGCTCGTGCGCGCCCAGGACCAGCACCGCTGGGCCACCGAGCTGGGCGGCATGCAGCACGACGAGCCGGGGCAGTCGTTCCGGACCCTGGATCGCGCCCGCGTGCTCGTCTGGGGCTTCGGGTCGATCGCCGCGCGCCTCGCGCCCCTGCTCGCCGCGCTGGGCGCCCAGGTGACCGGCGTGGCCACCACGGCGGGCGACCGGCACGGCTTCCCGGTCATCTCCGCGTTCGACCTCCCGGACCACCTGCCCCGCACCGACGTGCTGGTCTCCCTGCTGCCCGCCACCGGCCAGACCCGGCACGCGGTCGACGCGGGCGTCCTCGCCCTCCTGCCCCGGCACGCCTGGGTGGTCAACGTGGGCCGCGGGGCGACGCTCGACGAGGACGCGCTGCTCGACGCCCTGCGGTCCGACCGGCTGGCCGGCGCCGCGCTCGACGTGTTCGAGACCGAGCCGCTCCCCGCCGACTCCCCGCTCTGGGCGGAGCCGCGCATCCTGATCAGCCCGCACGCTGCCGGTGGCCGGCCGATGGGCGCCGGCGAGCTGGTGTCCGCCAACCTGACGGCGTTCCTGTCGGGCGGCCCGCTGCGGAACGTGGTCCGGCGCTAGGCGTGCCGAGGGTCGCCGATCAGCTCTCGGTCGTCTTCGGCTTGACCGTGCGAGTGGCCAGGTCGCGATCCGCGGTTCTGATCTGGTCGCTCGCCTCGGGGTTCTTCGAGATCGTCCAGAGCTTGAGTCCCGAGATCACTGCCTCCGTGCCGAAGTAGAAGGCGACCACGGTGCCGACCACCGCCGAGAACTGCTTCACCAAGTTCCTGGCGAGCTCGGTCTCGGCATTTCCTGCCAACGCCGGGATGGTCAAGGCGAAGGGGAGCATGGTCAGGAATGTCAGGATGAACGCCGCACCGATCGCGACGCGTGCGCGTCTCGCAGCGACGTAGAAGCCACCGAACGCGACGAGCGAGACGGTCGACAGGGCGATCCCGACCACCGGCTGCCACGGGAGGTCGCGATGCTGCACGTAGTTGACGGCGAGCACGACGTGCGCCCCCACCACCACGACGGCCGTGATTGCCGTGGTGGTGATCACCGCCCGGACATTGGTCACTTCGTCGTCTTGCCCGCTGCCAGCCATCGGTCTTGGCCCCCTGTCGTCGCACCGTTGCGCACCGTGGGAAGCGTGACCGAACCGTTCCGTTTTGTCACGTATGTCCCACTTTCAGGTGAGAGCGACGCGCTAGAACCGGCCCCGCCGCGGGCGCGGCTGGCAGTGCGGGCAGGTGTACGACGACCGGTTCATGAACTCGTCGCGCCGCACCGGTGTCCCGCAGCGGGGGCACGGCCGGCCCTCCTGCCCGTACACGGCGAGCGAGCGGTCGAAGTACCCGGACGCGCCGTTCACGTTCACGTAGAGGGCGTCGAAGCTGGTGCCGCCCTGCGCGAGCGCCTCCGTCATGACCTCGTGCGCACCGGCGAGCGCCCGCTCGACCTCGGCCCTGCGCAGCGTCTCGGTGGGCCGGGCGTAGTGCAGCTGCGCTCGCCACAGCCCCTCGTCCGCGTAGATGTTGCCGATTCCCGAGATCAGCGACTGGTCGAGCAGCGCGCGTTTGAGCCCCGTGCGGCGGCGGCGGACCGCGGCGACCAGGGCGGCGTGGTCGAGGGCGGGGTCGAGCAGGTCGCGGGCGATGTGCGCGACGGGCTCAGGGACCACCGGCGCCGGCGAGCCGAGCCCGCCCGGGAGCCCGTCGGGAGTCGGCACCAGGTCGGGGACGCTGAGGTGCCCGAACGTGCGCTGGTCGACGAAGTCGAGGGCGGCGCCGTCGTCGAGGGACAGCCGGACCCGCAGGTGGGGGTGCTCGACCAGGGGCTCGCCGGGCGACCGCACGAGCAGCTGGCCGCTCATGCCGAGGTGGGCCATGAGGGCGTCGTCGCCGTCGTCGAGCAGCAGCCAGAGGAACTTGCCGCGTCGGACCGCCGCGTCGAACCGTCGCCCGTCGAGCCGGCCGGCGAAGTCGAGCGGCCCGCCCGTGTGCCGCCGGATGCTGTAGTCGCGCCGCACCTCCACGCCCGTGACGGTGCGGCCCAGCACGTGCCGCGCCAGCCCGTCCCGGACGGTCTCGACCTCGGGGAGCTCGGGCACGTCAGTCCTGCGGCAGCGCCGCCAGCGCGCGGTAGGCGTCCGCCGCGGCGTCCTGCTCGGCGAGCTTCTTGGCCGACCCGACGCCGACCCCGCGCGACACCCCGGCCACGACGGCGTGGGCGGTGAACGTGCGCGAGTGGTCCGGGCCCTCGCCGCTGACCTCGTAGACGGGGGCACCCAGGCCCAGCGTCGCGGAGAGCTCCTGCAGCGAGGTCTTCCAGTCCAGGCCCGCGCCGAGGTCCGCGGCGGCTTCGAGTGACGGGCCGACCAGCCGCTCGACGAGCGTCCGCGCCGACTCCAGGCCGTGGGACAGGTACACGGCGCCGAACACCGCCTCGAGCGTGTCCGAGAGGATCGAGTCCTTGTCGCGGCCGCCGGTGCTCAGCTCGCCCTTGCCCAGCAGCACGTAGCTGCCCAGGTCCAGGTCCCGCGCGACGACGGCGAGCGCGCGCTGCGAGACGGTGGCGGCGCGCATCTTCGCCAACGCACCCTCGGGCAGGTCCGGGTGCGCCCGGTACAGCGACTCCGTGACGACCAGGCCGAGCACGGTGTCCCCGAGGAACTCGAGCCGCTCGTTGGTCGGGATGCCGCCGGCCTCGTGCGCGAACGAGCGGTGGGTCAGGGCAAGCACGAGAAGCTCGGGGTCCAGGTGGACCCCGAGCTTCTCGAGAAGTTCTGCCGCGGCACTCACGCCGGTCCTCCGGTCATCGAATGCTCAGCGGCGGTGGAGCGTTGCTTGATGAGCCGCAGCTCAGCGAGCCTCGAACTCCGTACGCACGGCCTCGGCGTAGGCGCGGTCCTTGTAGGTACCGCACGTCGGGCAGGCCGTGTGCGGCATCTTGTTGGACTTGCACTGCGGGCACGTGTGGAGCGTCGTGGCAGTGGTCTTCCACTGCGACCGACGCGCACGGGTGTTGCTGCGCGACATCTTGCGCTTCGGAACAGCCACGGCTAGCTCTCTTTCGTCTCGTCGTTCGAACCCAGCAGGCCGCCCAGGGCGGACCAGCGGGGGTCAAGCGTCTCATGCGAGTGGTCAGGGTCATCCGCGAGCCGTGCGCCACACTCGGAGCACAGACCGGGGCAGTCGGGACGGCACAGCGGCTGGAACGGCAGAGCCGGCACGACCGTGTCCCGCAGCGCGGGCTCGAGGTCGACCAGGTCGCCCTCCAGCTCGCGCACGTCCTCCTCGTCGTCCCCGTCCTCGACCGCGATCGCCGCGCGCTCGGGGTAGACGTACAGCTCCATGAGGGGGACGTCGACATCCTCGACGACCTCACCCAGGCAGCGCACGCACTCCCCGATCGCCCGGCCGCGGACGGATCCGGAGACCAGGACCCCCTCCATGACCGCCTCGAGCCGCAGATCCAGCTCGACATCGGTCCCGGTGGRGATGCCGATCACGTCAGTACCGAGATCCTCCGGGGCGCCCACGGTGCGCTGCACGGTCCGCGTCGATCCCGGACGTCGGCCGAGCTCGTGCGAATCGAGCACGAACGGCGAACGGGGATCGAGGTGAACAGGGCGCTGCACGGCCAGGGTCCCCTCGTTGATCTCGGTCCGTGCCATGAGCGGCAGAACCAACGGACAACTCTACGGCACAGGTCTGGGGCCGCCCAAATCCTCCGGGAGTGGCGCAGGTCTCAGCTCTCGTCGGCCCCGAGCCGACCAGCGAGCTTCGCCCGCCCGGCCTGCACCTGGCTCAGCACCTTGCCCAGGTCGATCTCGAAGTCCGCCAGCCGCCGGTCGCAGTAGTCGTCCGCGTCGCGCTGCAGCCGGTCGGCCGTCTCCTCGGCCTCGGCGACGATCTGCGCGGCCCGCTCCTGCGCAGCCACCACGACCGCCTCCTGCTCGACCAGCGCGGCGGCCTGCGCGCGCGCCTGCGCGAGCACCGCGTCGGCCTCGGCCTGGGCCACCGCACGCGCCGCACCGGCGTCGGCCAGCACCTCGTCGGCGCGCGAGAGCTGGCTGGGCAGCACGTCCCGCGCCTGCTCGACCAGGTCGAGCAGCTCGGCGCGGTTCACCAGCACGGACGACGACATCGGCATCGCCCGCGCGTTCGCCACGGCCGAGCCGATCGCGTCGAGCACGCCCGTGAGGCCCTCGGGCCGGGTGGTCGGGTCCTCGTCGGTCATCCTGCGTCCCTTCCTCGAAGTGCCGTCCGCACCGCGTCCGCGACGCCCTCGGGCACGAGGTCGTCGATCGGTCCGCCGTAGCGCGCCACGTCCTTGACCAGCGACGACGCGATGTGCGCCAGCGCCTGGTCGCCGACGACGAACACCGTCTCCACGCCCGAGAGGTGCCGGTTCATCAGCGCCATGGGCAGCTCGGCGTCGAAGTCGGCCCCGCCGCGCAGGCCCTTGACCACCGCGGCGGCCCCGACCTCCCGGACGAAGTCGGCCAGCAGCCCGTCGACGGCCTCGACCCGCACCCCRTCCACGTCGGCGAGCGCCGCCCGGGCCAGCGCGATCCGCACGTCCACCGGCAGCAACGACGCCTTCGACGAGTTGCGTGCGACGCCGACGACGACCTCGTCGAACATCGACCGGGCGCGCCTGATCACATCCATGTGGCCGAGCGTGAGGGGGTCGAACGACCCGGGGCAGACGGCGATGGTCACCACGTCAGGGTAGGCCAGCCACCCGGTCCGACCAGCCGAACGCGCGGCAGCCCTACCCTCGGGCATGGCCTCCGACGTCGTCCTGGACCACGCCACCGCCGCGGACTCCCCCGCGATCCGCACGGTCCTCGCGCACGCCTACCGGGCGAACCCGCTCATGGCCTGGGCGCTGCCCGACGATGCCACCCGCGAGGACGCGTGCGCGGCCTGGCTGGGGCCGTCCGTCGACCGGTACCTGGCCGCCGGCCGCGTGCACGTCGCCCGCCAGCACGGTGCCGTCGTCGGCGTCGCCGCCTGGCGGCTCCCGGGTCCGGTGCCCGTCTCGACCAGCGTGCCGACGGCGTCGGGCGTGCTGGCGCTGCTGGTGGGACGCGCGCGGGCCGACGAGATCGGCGCCGCGCTGGCGTCCGCGGCCCCGCTGGCTCCCGCCGGGCCGGCCGCGTACCTCAACTTCCTCGGCGTCGAGCCGGGGCTGCAGGGCCGCGGGATCGGTCGGCGGCTGGTCGAGCACGGGATCGCCGCGGCCGGCGACGCAGGCACGTACCTCGCCACCAGCGACCCGCGGAACCTCCCGTTCTACGAGCGCCTCGGGTACGCCGCCGCCGGCACCGTCCCGCTGGGCGACGACGGCCCGCTCCTGACGGTGCTGCACCGTCCCTGACGGTCTCTCAGGGCCGCGGCACCGGCTCCGCGAACCACATGACCGTCTCGCCGTACGCCCGGCGGTCGAGCCGCACCAGCGTCTCGGGCCACGTCGGCTCCGGCGTGCGCGACGAGCGTTCGACGACGACGACGGCGTGCGCGGTCAGCGCCGGCGCGATGCCCGCGAGGACGACCCCGAGGTCCTGCTCCGACAGGTCGTACGGCGGGTCGACGAGCACGAGGTCCCACGGCGCGGTGGGCGCCCGCTGCGCGAACCGCTCGGCCTTCTCCGCGACCACCTGCACGCGGTCCGCCAGGCCGAGCGTGGCGACGTTGCGGCGGCACACCTCGGCGGCGTCGCGAGCCGAGTCCACCAGCGTCACGTGCGCGGCCCCGCGGCTGGCGGCCTCGATGCCGAGCGCGCCGGAGCCCGCGTAGAGGTCGAGCACGCGGGCGCCGTCGACCACGTCGAGGTGCTCGAGCCGCGAGTACAGCGCCTCGCGGACCCGGTCGCTGGTCGGCCGGGTGCCCGCCTTGGGCACGACGAGCGTGCGGCCGCCGACCGTTCCGGCGACGATGCGGGTCACTTGCGGACTCCCGCCTTGTCCTGCATCGACTCCTGCGACTCCATCATCCGTTCCATCAGCGACCCGGTCCGGATCGACGAGGCGATCGCGACGGCGATGACCGAGAGGATGACCTGCACATAGAGCAGGATCGGGTTGACGGTCCGCAGCARCACCGCGATCCACACCGGCAGCAGGCCGAGCACGACGAGGTCCGGGCCGCGGGCCAGCACGGTCGCCACGCCGGTCGGCAGGGCACCCATGGGCGTGGAGACCAGGGCGCCGCCCCAGTCGGGCGCGGGCCGGTACGAGGCGCGGACGGCGGCGGCAGCCCACACGGGCGTCGACGCCAGCCCGAGCGCGATCCACCCGGGCACGTCCGAGGCCCAGCGCCCGACGGCCGCGAACGCGACGATCGACCACAGCGCCATCGCGGCGGCCGGCACGACCATGCGCAGCCGCCGGACCGTCTTGGCCTCGATCGGCAGCAGCCGGTCGAGGATCGGGGCCATCTCGGCGCGCCGGGCRCCCTCMCCSGTCGCRCTCATCGCCACGTAGCCGGCCACGAGCAGGCCGAGCAGCACGCCGAACGGGCTGGCCAGCTCGGGGACGGTGCTGACCAGCACGGGCACCAGCGCGGCGACCCCCAGCTGCACCACGTGGCGTGCGGACCGGCGCAGGACGACGACGTCGGCGGTGATCAGCGCGGACGCGGGGCCGCGGGCGGTGCGCAGCCGTGAGATCCAGCGGCGCACCGGCGGCGCGGCGCCGTCGGTCAGGGCGCGCCCGAGCTCGCGCGAGTCCATCGACACCACGGCACCGACCGCCTGCGTGGCCACGGAGCCGCTCTCGCGCAGGGTCCGCTCGGGCATACGACCGAGCCGGTTGTCCACCAGGAACGCCAGCGCGGCGACCACGACGGCGAGCGACGCGAGCAGCCACCACGGCGGCCCGGGGACCTCGTCGACGGACCATCCCACGAGCGAGAGCACGACGGCGGCGACCGGGGCGAGGAAGAGCAGCACGTCGCCGACGAGGGCGATGGCGCGCCGCGAGACGCTGGCGGACTGCCCGACGGCCGCGAGCAGCACGATCCCCGCGGCGACGACGGCGGCGGTGCCGGCGACCCGCACCACGCGGTGCCCGGCGTCGGCCAGCAGGCCCGCGTCGAGGAGGGCCACGATGACGGCGCCGACGAACCCGGCGAGCAGCGGCAGCCGCCGCGCGGCGGGCCGCAGCAGCCCACGCCGGTCGACCGGAAGGCCCAGCCACCACGCAGCCTCGGCCCCGCCCGCGCCGACCGGGCCCAGGCGTCCGGCGAGGGACAGCAGGACGCCCGCGAGCGCGACCAGGATCACGACGACCAGGGTGGCCAGGCTCAGCGAGACCGGCGCCTGCACGTCCGGGGCCGGGGGCAGGGCGACGCGCATGGCCTGGGCGGCGCCCAGGGCGATGCCGATGCTGATCGCGATGCTGATGACGGCGTAGTAGACGCTCGAGAGCAGCGAGCCGATGCTCGCGCCCCCGCGCGCGTTGGCGGCCTGCGACGTGAACCGCCGGATGCTCTTGGCCGAGGGGACCTCGCCGACCTCGAACGGCTGGACCGCGGGCTCGTCGTCGTCCAGGTCGCCGACAGGCAGGTCGGTCACGGGTTCTCCCGCGAGATCAGGTCGGCGGCCTGGTCCGGGGGAAGCACCCGCGTCACGCTGTCCGAGACGTGCACCGCCCGGTCCGCGACCGCGCGCAGGAGGTCCGGGTCGTGCGTGGCCAGCAGGACCGCGCCCCCGGCCTTCTTCTCGGCGACGATCCGGTCCGCCAGCCGGTCCCGCATCGCCCGGTCGAGCCGCTGCTCCGGCTCGTCGAGCACCAGCAGCGACCGCGGTCGCACGAAGCCGGCGGCGAGGAGCAGGCGCCGACGCTGGCCGGACGACAGGGCGACGGGCAGCGAGCGGGCGTGGTCCGACAGGCCGAACTCGGCGAGCAGCTCGGCCACCAGCTCCTGGGCGCCGTGCACGCCGTGCCCGCGGGCGGTCAGGTAGAGGTGCTCCGAGACCGTGAGCGCCGGGAAGTACGCGTCGTCGTCCAGGACGCTGGCGACCTTGGTGCGGAAGGCGACCTCCCGCTCGTCCACGGGGGCGCCGAACACCTGCAGCGTCCCGCCCGACGGCTCGAGCAGGCCGATGACCGCGCGGAGCACCGTCGACTTGCCGGAGCCGTTGGCGCCGACGAGGGCGACCACCTTGCCCGGCGCCAGCGTGAACGTCACGGGTGCGCACACGGGCGCCCCGCCGTAGCCGACGAGAAGATCCTTGGCGCTGATGACGGGCTTGGACACGAGCGCCAGGGTATCTGCGGCAGGTGGGTGCTGCGGCCCGTCGTCAGCTCTGGCCCAGGAACTCCTCGCGGCCGCCCGCCAGCTGGGTCGCGATCGCCGCCTGCAGCGCCGGCCACGCGGCCAGCTCGGGGTCGACCTCGACCAGCGCGCGGGCGTCGTCGCGGGCCCGGTCGATGACGGCGCCGTCGCTGACGATGCGCAGGAACCGCAGGGTCCCGCGGCGTCCGGACTGCGCCGAGCCCAGCACGTCGCCCTCGCGCCGCAGCTCGAGGTCGACCCGCGCCAGCTCGAACCCGTCCGTGGTGGCCGCGAGCGCACCGAGGCGCTGCGCCGCCACCGTTCCCTCGGGCGCGTCCGCGACGAGCAGGCAGAGCCCGGGCGCGCTGCCCCGCCCCACCCGCCCCCGCAGCTGGTGGAGCTGGGACAGCCCGAACACGTGCGCGTCGAGGATCACCATGACCGTGGCAGCCGGCACGTCCACGCCGACCTCGATCACGGTCGTCGACACGAGCACGGGGGTGCGGCCCGAGGCGAAGTCGGCGATCGCCCGGTCCTTCTCCTCGCTCGACATCCGGCCGTGCAGGAGGCCGACCGCCGCGCCCCCGAGCCGCGCGTCGCCGCGCAGCGTCTCGGCCACCTCCAGGACGCCCCGCAGCGGCTTCTTCGGGGCGCGCTGCGCCGCGGCCTGCGCCTCGCCGACGGTCGCGGGCTCGTCCGGCACCAGCTCCACGCCGTCGTCGGCGTCGCCCGCGCCCTCGGTGTCCTCGTCGATCCGCGCGCACACGACGAACGCCCGGCCACCCTTCTCGACCTCCTCGCGCACGCGGCTCCACGTCCGGTCCATCCACACCCGGTTGTCGGCGGGGACGACGTGCGTGGTGATGCCGCTGCGCCCGGCGGGGACGTGCCGCAGCTCGGAGATCTCGAGCTCCCCGAACACGGTCATCGCCACGGTGCGCGGGATCGGCGTCGCCGTCGTCACCAGCAGGTGCGGGGCGTTCGCCGCCTTGGCCTGCAGCCGCCCCCGCTGCTCGACGCCGAACTTGTGCTGCTCGTCGATGACCACGAGCCCGAGGTCGGCGAACTGCACGGGGTCGGACAGCAGCGCGTGCGTGCCGACGACGATCCCCGCCTGCCCGCTCGCCGCCTCCAGCAGGTTGCTGCGCCGCTCCGCCGCGGACTGCGCGCCCGTGACCAGCGCGACGCGCGTCCCGATCTCCGAGCCGCCCAGCAGCCCGCCCTCGGCCAGGTCGCCGAGCAGCGCGCGCAGCGTCCGGACGTGCTGGGCCGCGAGCACCGACGTGGGCGCGAGCAGGGCTGCCTGACCGCCGGCGTCGACCACCTGCAGCATCGCCCGCAGCGCGACGACCGTCTTGCCGGACCCGACCTCGCCCTGGAGCAGGCGCTGCATGGGGTGCGGTCGGGCGAGGTCGTCGGCGATCTGCTCCCCCGCCGCCACCTGGCCCTCGGTCAGCGTGAACGGCAGGCGTGCGTCGAACGCGTCGAGCAGTCCCCCGGCCCGGACGGGTCGCGCGGTGGACTCCTCGCGCTGCGCGTGCGCGCGCCGGCGGGCCAGCTCGGCCTGCAGGACGAACGCCTCCTCGTACCGCAGGCGCGCCTGGCCCTTGCGCCAGTCCTCCTCGGTGCGCGGGACGTGCACGTTGCGCAGCGCGGACCAGCGCGACGCGAGGTGCCGCTCCGCGCGGACGAGGTCCGGGACCGGGTCGGGCACGTCGCTCTCGGTCAGCGGGTCGAGCGCCTTGCGGACCAGCAGGCGGATCTTGTCGGTCTCCAGACCGGCCGTCGCCGGGTAGATCGGGATCGGCCACTCGGCCTCCTCGAGCGCCACCTCCTCGTCGACCTCGAGCCCGAAGATCGAGTAGGTCGGGTTGGCCAGCTGCAACCGGCCGTTGAAGAGGTTGATCTGGCCCGAGAAGAGCCCGAGCTCCCCCGGCACCAGCCGCTTGAGGTGGTAGCCGGCCGCGCCGTGGTTGGGCATGAAGATGACCAGGTCGAGCGTGCGCGTGCCGTCGGTGATCTTCGCCTCGACCCGCGGCTTGCCGGTCTTCATCGCGGTCTTGATCTCCGCGCTGCGCACGCGGGCGACCAGCGACACGTTGTGGCCCACCGCCAGGCTGGCGATGTCGGTCACCTCGCGCGTGTCCGCGTACCTCCACGGGTAGTGCGCGAGCAGGTCCCCGGCCGTCTCGATGCCGAGCCCGGCCAGCTTCTTCTGCTGGGCGGGTGTGCCGGGCGCCCGTCGCTCGAGGGCGTCGGCGCGCGTCGGGACGCTGTCCGGGTACACCAGGCCGCCGGACACGATCAGTCCAGCCCGAGGACGAGCGCGGGCCCGTGACCCGTCGGACCGACCGCCGTCGCCTCGACGCCGGGATGGTGCGCGGCCAGGTGCTCGACCACCGCGTCGACCAGGCCGTCGCCGGTCACGTCCCGCACCAGCAGGGTGAGGCTCTCGGCGGGCACCGCACGCGCGGTGCCCAGGAGCGCGTCGGCCGCGTCGCAGGCGGACCGCACTGTCGCGACCTCGACCTCGGCCACGCCGAGCCTGGCCAGTGCTCCGTCCGCCGCGGCCCGGCCCTCGGCCGTCGGCCCGGCGCCCGCGAGCGCGAGCGTGCCGACCACGAGCCGGACCTCGTCCGCGGCGTCGAGCACGTCGACGAGCACGCCGGGCGTGGCCAGCGGACCGACGGCGCCCGCAGCGCCCGGGAGCAGCACGACACGCGCGGCGCCCGAGTCCGTGACCGCCCGCTCGAGGTGCACCGCCCGGACGGGCGCCTCCGGGCACTGCACGAGCGTGACCGCACCGGCGGAGGCGTACCAGGCGGCCAGGCCCGGCGCGGCCGTGCAGACCACGACGCCCCAGCGCTCCGGCCCGCCGTCCAGCGCGGACCCGCCCGCGTGCGCGCCGGACAGGAGCCGGACGAGCACCTGCTCCCGACGGCCGAGCGCGGCGCCCTCGATCGCCGCCGCCGGGTCGTCGGTGTGGACGTGCACGTGCCACCAGCCGTCGCCGCCCACGACCGCGACGGAGTCCCCGAGCGCACCCATCCGCCGGCGCAGCTCCGCACCCGTGTCGACCTGCGGGTGGTCGTCGCTCACCAGCAGCATGACCTCGAACGCGCCGCCGGACGGCTCGACCGACGCGAGGTGCGCCGGGGCCGTCGGCAGCCAGTCCAGCGGCACGACCACCGGTCGCTCCTCTGCCGCCGACCGCGCCAGCGCGTCCAGCACGACGAGCAGGGCGCAGGCGCCCGCGTCGAGCACGCGGGCGGCGCGCAGCACGGGGTGCACCGCGCTGATGCGCCCCAGGGCCCGCAGGGCCTCCGCCACGGCCTCCGCGAGCATGGTCGGCAGGTCGGCGCCCGCGTCGGCGGCGGTCCGGGCCGCGCCGGCGACGACGTCGGCGAGCGTCAGCACCGTGCCCTCCTGCGGCTCGACCGTCGCCTCCCGCGCGGCCCGCGCGGCGACCGCCAGGCACCGCGCGACCTCGTGCGCCCCCGCGCCGTCCGGCAGGCCGCGGGCGAACCCGGTCAGGTACTGGCTGACGATGACCCCGGAGTTCCCGTGCGCCGCCAGCAGGGCTCCCCGGGCGAACGCGCGCGCGACCTCGGGAGCGCCCGCCTCCGGCCCGACGAGCCCGACCGCGTCGCGGCCGCCCGCGACGGTCAGCAGCACGTTCGTGCCCGTGTCGGAGTCCGCGACCGGGAACACGTTGACGGCGTCGATCCGGTCCCGCGCCCCCTCCAGGGCGGTGAGCGCGGC
Source organism: Cellulomonas sp. P5_C6 (assembly GCF_054049635.1). NCBI lineage: Bacteria > Bacillati > Actinomycetota > Actinomycetes > Micrococcales > Cellulomonadaceae > Cellulomonas > Cellulomonas sp. P5_C6. The sequence continues at coordinate 17,914 of NZ_JBFULZ010000068.1, forward strand.
GCCGGCCCACGACCGAACCGTCGCTGCCTCGAGCAGATCCACCGCACCTCCGACGTCCACCGCTGGGCTCTGTCACAGCATCCCGCCGTCGTACCGGCGTCGACCTGCACCTCCGCGGCACCACCCTGCCTCATCGCACCCACATTTGGGTCGACGTGCCCGATGGGCTAGTCTTGACCGGTTGCCCGGCCTTGCTGGGCACTGGTGGTGCCCCGAAGCGGCCCCCGAATCCTCTCTCGGAGTCGGCGTCGCTCGTGCGCTCCCACCCACGAAAGACCACATGACTTCGCCGCACACGCGGCAGATGATCCGTACAGAGCAACAGGAGAAGATCGTGGCTGCCAACTGCGACGTCTGCGCCAAGGGCCCGAGCTTCGGGCACAGCATCTCGCACTCGCACGTGCGCACGAAGCGTCGCTGGAACCCGAACATCCAGCGCGTGCGTGCCGTCGTCGCGGGGACGCCCAAGCGTCTCAACGTGTGCACGTCGTGCCTCAAGGCCGGCAAGGTGCAGCGCGCCATCTGACGTACCCAGTCTCATCCGAAGGGCCGTGAGGTTGTCACCTCATGGCCCTTCGTCATGTCCGAATCGTGTGGCATGGTGACCTCCATGGTCGAGCAGCTGGACGAGGTGACGATCCGCACAGCCTCCGAGGGGGACGCCGCGGGTATCGCCCGGGTGCACGTGCGGTCGTGGCAGGAGGCGTACGCCGGCATCGTGCCCGACGCGTACCTCGCCTCCCTCGACGCGAACGAGCGCACCGCCCAATGGACGAAGTACCTGCGCGAGGGGCCCGCGGACGAGATCCGCACCTGGGTGGCCGCGGTCCCCGACCGGCTGGTCGGCTTCGTCACCGTCGGGCCCAGCCGCGACGAGGACGCGCGGCGCGGCGACCGGGAGATCTTCTCCATCTACCTCGACCCCGGCACCTGGGGGCACGGGGTGGCTCGTGACCTCATGCGGACGGTCATCGGAGAGGTCGGGGACAAGACGACCATCACGCTCTGGGTGCTCGCGGACAACGAGCGCGCGCGGCACTTCTACCGGCGGCACGGATTCCAGGCGGACGGCGTCGAGCGGTACGACGACATCGGCGGCGAGAGCCTGCTCGAGGTCCGCTACCGCCGCGGCTGACCCTCAGCCGCCGAAGTGGTCCCAGCCGGACCGTGCCGGTGCGGCCACGCCGTCGACGCGCACGCCCGGCACGTCTCCGTCGGCGACGTCGTGGACGCGACCGACCGCGCGGAACGGCGCCGGCAGCGCGGTCCCGGCCGGGAACGTCGCCAGCAGGCCGTGGTCCTCTCCCCCGTCGAGCGCCCACCGCAGCGCCGGCTCGCCGAGCGCCTCGGC
>NZ_JBFULZ010000069.1:0-18862 GCF_054049635.1 Cellulomonas sp. P5_C6
GGGTGTCGACGAGCAGGAGTTCCTGGCTCGGCTCGACGAGGTCGCGATGGGTGCCTACGAGGACCAGTGCGCTCCCGCGAACCCCCGGATGCCGATGATCGGCGACATGAAGGACCTGATGACTGCGGCGTACTACGGCACGTCCCTGGGAGACGTCCGTGCCCGCCGCAGCGAGCAGGCAGCAGCCGAGCGGGTCCCCTCCCCCGCGCTGTAGCCGCTCGCCGCCGACGCCCCGCCTCCACAGAGGGCGGGGCGTCGGCCCCTTCTCGCTGGGCGTGTCGGTGCGCAGAGAGGCAGACTGTGGGCCCGACCTGACCCGAGCACCGGAGGACCGCATGCCCAGCCCGATCCGCCCTCGACTCGCCCGCGTCGGAGCCCCGCTGGTCGCCGTCCTCCTCGCCGCGGGCCTGGCGTCGTGCTCCAGCTCCGACATCGACGACGCCAAGCAGAAGGCCAAGGACGCCGCGAGCCAGGCGCAGACCGCGGTCGACAACCTCAAGTCCCAGGTCGCCGACGCCCAGGCCGAGGCCGACGCCGCCGCGCAGAAGATCACCGACCTCAAGACCCAGCTGGGCACCCTCGACGACTCCGCGACCAAGGCCGTCACCGACGCACAGAGCGCCGTCGCCGACGCCCAGGCAGCGCTCGAGAAGGCCAAGTCCGACGGGTCCGCCGCCTCGCAGCAGTCGCTCGACGACGCCAAGGCCCAGCTGGCCGACGCCAGGAGCGAGCTCGACACCGCCAAGGGCAACGCCACCGGCGCCGCCGCCGACGGTCTCGACCAGATCTCCCAGCAGCTCGCCACGCTCAGCGACAAGCTGGACGCCGCCGGCAGCTGATCGATCCGGGCTCGCCTCTCCACGGTCCAGCAACGACGAACGACGGCATCGTGTCGCAAGTCGGCGATCCGTTGCGTGCCGAAAGGGTGAATTCGATGCTCCTCGGCGCGGGATGTTGTACCTGGGGCGGGACGTGCCGATCTTCTAGGTATGGCCGAACGTCAGGCGCAGCGGGTTCTGCGGAGACACCACGTGGAGTGGTGGATCGTCGCAGCCTGGGCGTCCCTTGCACTGGTCGTGGTCGCGGGCCTCACCGCCGCGTCCGGACTGGTGAGCTGAGCGCACCCGCTCACGACCCGTCGGCGACGGGTCGGTTCCCCGCCACCCCCTAACCTCGGTGCATGACTGCACCCCGCTGGCAGGACGTCGCCCGCGCGACCGGGTTGATGGGCGACGACGGCGTCCCCCGGGCCACCGTCTTCGCGGAGATGTCGGCGCTCGCCGCGCGCACCGGCGCCGTGAACCTGGGGCAGGGCTTCCCGGACGTCGACGGCCCCGCGTCCGTCGCCCGGGCCGCCTCCGACGCGATCGCCGCCGGCGCGAACCAGTACCCGCCCGGACCGGGCATCCCGGCCCTGCGCGAGGCGGTCGCCGAGCACCAGCGGGACCGGTACGGCCTGCGCTGGGACCCCGAGTCCCAGGTGCTGATCACGGCCGGCGCCACCGAGGCCATCGCGGCGACGGTGCTCGCGCTGGCCGGCCCGGGCGACGAGGTGCTCACGCTCGAGCCGTTCTACGACTCCTACGCGGCCGTCATCGCCATGGCCGGCGCGACGCACACCACGGCGCCCCTGCGCGCGACGGCCGGCGGGTTCCGGCTCGACCTCGACGCGCTGACCAGGGCGTTCACCGCCCGGACCCGCCTGGTGCTGGTGAACACCCCGCACAACCCGACCGGCACGGTGCTGACGCGCGACGAGCTCGCGGCGATCGCCCGGCTGGCGGTCGCGCACGACGCGCTGGTGGTGACCGACGAGGTGTACGAGCACCTGGTGCTGGACGGGTCCGACGCCGTGCACGTCCCGATCGCGACCCTGCCCGGCATGGCCGAGCGGACGCTCACCATCTCGTCGGCCGGCAAGACGTTCTCGTTCACCGGCTGGAAGATCGGCTGGGTCACCGGCCCGGAACCGCTGGTCACCGCCGTGCGCACCGTGAAGCAGTTCCTCACGTACGTCAACGGTGCGCCGTTCCAGCCCGCGGTCGCGTTCGCGCTGCGCGACCCGGACGTCGCCGCCTGGGTGGTCGAGCTCGCCGCCTCGCTGTCCCGCCGGCGGGACCTGCTGTGCGGCGGGCTGGAGGACGCGGGCTTCGCGGTGGTCCGGCCGCAGGGGACCTACTTCGTCCTGGCCGACGCCACGCCGCTCGGGTACACCGACGGCGCCGCGCTGTGCCGGGACCTGCCCGCGCTCGCCGGTGTGGTCGGCGTGCCCGTGTCCGCGTTCACGCATGCCGGGTCCGACGTCGACACCGCCCTACGGCCGTGGGTCCGGTTCACCTTCGTCAAGCGCGACGAGGTGCTGGAGCAGGCCGTGGAGGGCCTGCACCGGCTGCACCGGGCCTGACGGCCTCAGCCTCGGGCGGCCAGCCGTCGTCGGCCCACCGCGAGCGCCAGACCCGCGCCCACCAGCGAGAACGCGACCAGGAGCCCGGTCACCGGGTCCGACCCCGTGTGCGCGAGCGAGGTCGGGTGCGCCCCTCCGGAGATGCGCACGGTGACCTTCACCGTGGTCGGGTGGGCGGCCGGCTTCGGGGTCGCGGGCGTCCCCGCGGGCACGGTGACCGTCACCTGGAGGACCGGCGGCGCCGCCAGCGTCGAGATCGGCGGCGGCGGGTACGTGACCGTCATCGTCGCCGTGACGTCCTGCCCGGCCGTGTTGGTCACCTGGTAGTCGAGGTGCGCGTCGCCCTGGAAGTCGGGCACCGGCGTGAAGACGACCTCGCCGTCGTCGACCGTCCAGGTGCCCTCGCCCGGCACGGTCACCGAGCTCACCGGCAGGCCGCTCACGGGGTCGAGCAGCTGGACGCTGGTCGGGTCCCACGCGAGGTTGTCGCCGGGCACGTCGTTGATCAGCTCGGGGAGGGTCGTCGGCTGCCCGGGCACGCCCGTCGCGGTGTCGTCGACGGCGTGGGCCAGCTGCACCGGCGCCGTCACGTGGACGGTCACCGTGGCGTCGGTGGTCTGCCCGGAGGAGTCCGTCGCGGTGTAGGTGAAGGTGTCCGTGCCGCCCCAGCCCGGGGTCGGCGTGTAGGCCCAGCTCCCGTCCGGGGCGATGGAGACCGTCCCGTGGGCGGGCGGGCCGACGGCGGTCACCTCGAGGTCCGAGCCGGAGTCGTTGACCAGCACGCCCGGGGCGTCGCCGGTGGTCGTCACGTTGGCCGGCACGGTGCCCAGGTCGTCGTCCGCGGCCTGCGGCGTGACGGTGATGGTCACGGTCGCCCCGTCGGAGAGGTGACCGTCCGAGGCGACGTACGTGAAGGTGTCCGTCCCCGAGAAGTCGGGGTCGGGCTCGTAGCGCAGCCCGCCGGTCGGGTCCACGACCACGGTGCCGTGCGCCGGCGTGGACGGGGAGCCCACGGTGAGGCCGGTGCCGACGTCGTTGACCAGGACGCCGGGAGCCGGGACGGTCAGCGGCGTGTTCACCGTGGTGGTCCACGCGTCGTCGACCGCGACCGGCGTGACCGTGATCCGCACGGTGGCCGTCGCCTTCTGGCCGTAGTCGTCGGTGACGGTGTACTGGAACTGGTCGGGCCCGATGTAGCCCGCCGCCGGGGTGTAGGTGAAGGACCCGTCGGGGTTGGTCGTCACCGTGCCGTGCCCGGGCGTCGTCGTGGCCGACGTCACGACGCTGAGCCGCGTGCCCGCGTCGTTGACCAGCACACCCGGGGCAGCCACGGCCAGCGGCGTGTTGACCGGTGTCGTCTTCGCGTCGTCGACCGGCGCCGGAGCGGTGGGGACCGGGAGCACGTCGAGCTGGGTCGCGGTCTGCTTGGACGGGAAGTACGTCCACAGGTCGAGGCCCTTGGCGTCGCCCAGCGTGCCGCCCGTCACCGGGCAGTACTGGTTCGCGTTGAGGCCGGCGCCGTCGCCGAACGCGCGCGCGTTGCTGGTGCTGTCGACGCCGGTCACCGGGTCGGCGAACCGCTGGGCGGGCAGCGGCGTCGAGAAGGCCGCGCACACCGTGCCCGAGGTCAGGTCGCCCACGCGGACGCCCGTGCTCGACAGGTACGTGCGGTCGTCGTAGAACACCCGGTTGCAGTTGGAGCCCGTGCTGGCCACCCCGGTGAAAGGGCAGACGCCGGCCGGGGGGTTGAGCAGCGTGATGCTGGGACCGCCCAGCGTCGAGCTCTCCACGTCGAGCATGGGGGCGTGGTACTCCCCGGCGCGCAGCACCGCCCGCACCGCGTACCCGTTCTTCACGGGCAGCGCGACGCCGCTGTTGTCCTTGCCGTCCCAGGTCACCGTGAAGGTCCCGGCGGGCACGACCCCGCGCAGCGCACGGTTGCCGGGCAGGCCGGCGTCGAAGTTGGCTCCGTCGCGCGAGATGACGATCTCGTAGGTGCCGCCGGAGCCGGCGTCGAGCCGGAACGTGCCGCCCTGGCCGACGTAGCTGCCGTGGGTGGTGGCCAGTCCGCTGAAGTCGACGGCGCTCAGCGTCGGCGGGACGGGGGTGGTCGGGATGCCGAGGGCGGCCAGCGTCTCGGACGCCAGCGGCTCGAACGACAGCGGGTACTGCGCCTTGGCCAGGTGCACGCCGCCGACCAGCGACGGGAGCGTCTGCGGGGCCGTGCCCGTGCCGACGACGTCGTGGTTCAGGGGCGTCTTCCCGTCGGCGTCGAGGAACCCCTCGCGGTTGCCGTAGAACACGAACCCGTTGGGGTCGAAGCCGTGGGTGTCCACCGCGTAGCGGTAGCCGTCGAGCGTGTTGAGGAACAGCTTCATGGTCACGGGCCGCGGGTTGCCGCCCGTGAACCCGGCCAGCACGTAGGTGAACGCGCGCCCCGGGATGTCGACGACGGAGGAGGCGCTCGTGCCGGCGCGGACCGTGAGGTCCCAGGCGTTGACCGACGAGCCGGCCGCTGCCGTGAAGCCGCTCGCCGGGTTGAGGTCACGGTCCGGCGACCCGTCCGCCGCGTTGCTGATCCCCGCCGACCCGAAGAACGCCACCCGGTAGAGGCCGGTGGTCGGCGCCGTGTACACGCAGGGCACGTAGCCGGCGGTGTTCTGCGTCCCGTCCACCGACTGCGCACGGGCCAGCTCCTGGGTCCGCGTGCCGATCTTGCCGACGAGGCTCGCCGCGCCCACCCGGTGCGCCGCGCAGCTGAACCCGTTGGTCCCGTCGACCACCACCGGCAGCGTGCCGGCCTCGGTGTCGGTGACCACGCCGGGGTTCCAGATCGCGATGTCCGCGCTGCCCGTCCCGATCGACGACGAGCCCGTGAGGATCTGCTCGCCGGCCTGCGCGAACACCGTGAACAGCGTGCGGCGCTGGATCTGCGTGTCCCCCGCGGGGCCGTACGCGTTCGTCCTCCACTCGAGCGCAGCCCGGCACGGGTGGCTCGCGTCGCACGCCGCGTCGGAGGTACCGACGCGGGGGAACAGGTCGGCGCTGCCCGAGGCCACGGCGGGCACGGCGGCACCGCCGAGCGCGAGCACGGCGACGAGGAGGCTGAGCACGAGGCGACGCAGCATGCGGTTCCTTCCGGCGGCCTCACACGCTCAGGGGGTCTCCCGGCGTGCGGTCGTCGAGGCGGGGGTCGACGGGCACGCTAAAGACATCGGCAGATGCACGGCAGGGCCGGACGGGTCACCGGGTGGTGCAACCGCAATTCACCCGTGCGACTTGTCCCGGCATGGGCGAAACGCCTGGTCAGCAGGCCGTCCCGGGGTCACTCGAACGTGTATCGGGCGGGGAGGCTCAGACCGCCCAGGCGCCGTCGCGGTGATACGCGGGCGTGGCCAGCGCGAGCACCAGCAGGGCCGCGGCCGAGGCTCCGACCATCACCGCGGCCATCGCCACGGCGTCCCCGCCGAGCAGCCCAGACAGCGGGCTGACGATGCCCGAGACGCCCGCCTGCGTGGCCCCGATGACCGCCGCGGCGGTGCCCGCGACCTCCCCGTGCCGGCTGAGCGCGAGCGCGGAGGCGTTGGGCGGCACGAAGTTGACCATCGCGAGGATGAGCCACAGGACCACCAGCAGCGCGGTCAGGCCGCCCCAGCCCGTGATCGCGATGGCGAGCAGCACGAGGGTCAGGCCCAACGAGACCGGCAGCACGACGCGCACGATCCGGATGGGCGCGACCCGCCGGACGAGGGACGCGTTGACCTGCGCGCCGGCGACCAGGCMCATCCCGTTGACGGCGAACAGCAGCGAGAACTGGTGCGCGGACAGCCCGTACCCCTCGCGCAGCACGAACGGGGACGCGACCACGTAGCTCATCAGCACGGCGACGCCGAGGCCGGGCAGGATCGCCAGCGCGACGAAGTGCCGGTCCCGCAGCAGCCGCCGGTACCCGGACAACGCGGCCGTGAGGCCTCCCTCGCGACGCTTCTCCGGCGGCAACGTCTCCGGCAGCCGGCGCCAGACGACGACCCACAGCACCACGCCGAACAGCGCGAGCGCGACGAACACCCCGCGCCAGCCCCACTCCCCGGCGATGAGCCCGCCGATCGACGGCGCGAACAGCGGGGCGACGCCGATGACGAGCATGAGGCGCGACATGAGGCGCGAGGCGTCCGCGCCGACGAACCGGTCCCGGATGATCGCCATCGCGACGACGCTGGCGGACGCGTTGAAGAACCCCTGCACGGTGCGCAGCGCGATCAGCGGCACGATCGCCGGGGCCAGCGCGCAGAGCAACGAGGTCACGACGTGCAGCGAGACGCCGATGAGCACGGGCTTGCGGCGGCCGAAGCGGTCCGACAGCGGCCCGATGACCAGCTRGCCCACGGCACCGCCGATGAGCATCGCCGTCATGGTCAGCTGGGCGGCCGTGGCCGAGGTGTGGAGGTCTCGGGCGACGTCGGGGAGCGACGGGAGGTAGATGTCGGTCGAGATGGCCGGCAGCGCGCACATCAGGCCCAGCAGCAGCACGTACTTGGCGTTGGGGCGGTACTGCGGGGCGGGCGCGGTSYCGACGACCGGCACSACYCCSGGGGGTACGACGCCKGCGGCCGGCGCTGGGTCGGTCGGTGCGGGAGGGGTGGTGCGAGAAGTCATCGGGCCCCATCCTCCCACAGGAAACGAATCGATTCGATCCCGTCTCGGCTCTCGGGCACCCCGCCGGCCCGGCGCGCGTGGGTGGCTCCTGGCACGCTGGGCCCATGTGTGGTCGCTATGCCTCCTTCCGCGAGGACCAGGCGCTGGCCGACGAGTTCGCCATCGCCACCATCGCCGACGACGTCCGGCTCCTGCCGCCCTCGTGGAACGTCGCGCCGACCGACGGTGTGCGCATGGTGGTCGAGCGCGCGGACCGCGAGACCGGTGAGATCACCCGCCAGCTGCGGGTGGCCCGGTGGGGCCTGGTGCCGTCGTGGGCGAAGGACGTGTCGGTCGGCAACCGGATGATCAACGCCCGGGTCGAGTCGGTCGGCGACAAGCCGGCGTTCGCCCGCCCCTTCGCGGTCCGCCGCGCCCTGCTGCCCGCCGACGGCTACTACGAGTGGAAGAAGCCCGACCCGGCGACCGGCAGCAAGCGCAAGCAGCCGTTCTACCTGCACCCCGCGGACGGCGACGTCGTCGCGCTGGCCGGGCTGTACGAGTTCTGGAAGGACCCGAGCAGGGCCGACGACGACCCCGACCGGTGGGTGGTCAGCGCGACCGTCATCACGCGGCCGGCCTCCGACGAGCTCGTGCACATCCACGACCGCCAGCCCCTCATGCTGCGGCCCGAGGCGTGGTCGGCGTGGCTCGACCCGGCCGTCGGCGCCGACGGTGCCCGCGAGCTCCTGGAGGCCCCCGCGCCGCAGATCGTGGCCACGCCCGTCTCGACGGCGGTCAACACCGTCGCGAACAACGGCCCGTCGCTGGTGGACGAGGTCGAGCCCGAGCCGACCGGCTAGTCCCGCGTCGGCAGCGTGAGGATCTCGGCCCCGGCGTCCGTGATCGCGATCGTGTGCTCGCTGTGTGCCGTCCGGCCGCCCGTCGCGCTCCGGAGCGTCCACCCGTCGGCGTCGGTGACGAGCTCGTCGGTGTCCACCATGACCCACGGCTCCAGGGCGAGCAGCAGCCCGGGGCGCAGCGTGTACCCGCGGCCGGGCCGCCCGGTGTTCACGACGTGCGGGTCCTGGTGCATCGTCGACCCGATGCCGTGGCCCCCGAAGTCGGTGTTGATCGGGTAGCCCGCCGCGCTGAGGACCGTGCCGATCGCGTGGGAGATGTCGCCGATCCGGGCACCGGGTGCGGCCGCRGCGATGCCGGCACGCAGCGCGCGCTGCGTCGCGTCGATGATCGCGACGCTCTCCGGGGGCCGCGCGTCGCCGACGAGGAAGCTGACGGCCGAGTCCGCGGCGATGCCGCCCAGGGAGACGGCGAGGTCGAGGGTCAGCAGGTCCCCGTCGGCGAGCGCGTAGTCGTGGGGCAGCCCGTGGAGCACGGCGTCGTTCACGGACGTGCAGATGTAGTGGCCGAACGGCCCGCGCCCGAAGGACGGCGCGTAGTCGACGTAGCAGGACTGCGCCCCGGCCTCGCCGATCATCGCCTGGGTCCAGCGGTCGATGTCCAGGAGGTTCGTGCCGACCGTCGTGCGGCTCTTCACGGCCTGCAGGATGTCGGCGACGAGGGCGCCCGTGGCCCGCGCCCTGACCAGCTCGGCGGGGCTCAGGATCTCGATCATGCGGCGCTCTCCTGGTCCCGGGTCACGCCTACGCTCCCGCGGACCGCAGCCGGACCGGGTGGACCGTCCCGATCCCCGCCAGCCGCCGGGCGGGCCGCGGCTCGAGCACGAAGCGCGGGTCGTCCGACAGCGCCTGAGCCGTGGCGGCGTCGACCAGCACGGTGCTGGGATCGGCGATGTCGGTCAGGCGCGCGGCCAGGTTCACGTCGGGCCCGAACACGTCGCCGAACCGCGACAGCACCCGCCCCCAGACCAGCCCGACCCGCACGGGGGTGACGCCGCGAGCGCCCTCGAACAGGCCGCCGGTCGTGGTCTCGCGGTCGACGTCGAGCTCCTTGCCCAGCGCGTCGGCCAGACCGAGCGCGATGACCGCACCGGTGCCGGGGCTGTCGGCGACGAAGAGGACGGCGTCGCCGATGGTCTTCACGACGCGCCCGCCGGCGGCCGAGACGACGTCGCGCGCCGCGGCCTCGAACCGCTGGACGAACTGCGAGAGGTCGGTGGACCCGAGCCCGGCGGTGCGGCGSGTGAACGAGACCATGTCGGCGAACCCGACGGCGCGCGCGAGCGGCAGGGCGGAGCTGTCGGGKCCGGGCGCGCGGAGCTGCCCGAACTCGCCGGCGTACCGACCGGCGATCGCCGCCAGCTGTCGTCGGTACGAGTGCACCAGCTGCGCCTCGAGCACCGGCGCCAGGGAGGCCAGCCGGTCGAGGACGAGCAGCCGCGCCGTGGTGTCGTCGAGCTCGTACCGCCCCGCCATGTCCTCGACCAGCGCCTCCACCTGCCACAGCGCGAGGCGGTCGGAGGTGTGCCCGAGGGCCCTCGTGACGGTCATGACGGTGCGCAGGTCCAGGCCGTGCTCGCGCACGAGGGCGGCGGCGCGGTCGATCGCCTCGGCGTCGCGCTCGGTGTAGATCGGGTCGTCCGGGTCGGCGTGCGGCAGCCCCATGGTGGTCCAGAACCCGCGGACCACGTCGATCTCGATCCCGGCGCGCTCCGCCAGGTCCCGGGCGCTCAGGGTGCGGGCCCCGCCCAGCAGCTCCGCGTCGAGCTCACCCACCGTCGACTCGACGAAGTCGAGGTCCTGCGATCGATCGTCCGGCACGGGTCGAGGGTAGTTCACCCGGCGGCGCGGACGTGGCGCACGTCACCCGCGAGCACGCGGTGGCTGACCCCGGCGTCGTCGACGACCACGAGTGCGCCGTCGTCGTCGAGCCGCTCCGCGAGGCCGCTCACCGAGCCGCCGCCGGGCAGCTCCACCCGCACGACGGTCCCGAGCGTGCCGCACACCGCGGCGATCTCGTCGGCCAACCCGGACCCGAGGGCGTCGCCACCCGAGTCGCGCCACCGCCCGGCCACCTCGAGCTGCGCCGCGACGAGCGCGACGAGCATCCCCTCGCGGTCGACGTGCTGGGCGCCGGCGAGCGCGAGCGACGTCGCGCTGGGCACCGGCAGCTGATCGAGGGTCTGGCTGACGTTGATCCCGATGCCGATGACGACGGCCGGCGGCTGCCCGTCCGGCAGCGCGACGACCTCGGTGAGGATCCCGCCGATCTTGCGCGCCGCCCCCCAGCCCTCCACCTCGGTGTCGGCCGGCACCAGCAGGTCGTTGGGCCACTTCAGCGTCGCCGGGACCCCGGCGGTGGCCCGCAGCGCGTTCACGGCACCGAGCCCGGCCAGCAGACCGATCCAGCCGAACGACGCCGCGGGCACGGGCGGATGCGTGACGAAGCTGCAGGTCAGCGAGGTCCCGGCGGGGGTCTCCCACGAGCGCCCGGCCCGGCCTCGCCCGCCGGCCTGGTGCTCCGCGACCAGCACGCTGGCGTCCGGCCAGGACTGCGGGTCGGCCCGCAGGTCGGCGGCCAGGTCGGTGTTCGTCGACTCCGTGCGCTCGACGATCTCGACCCGCGAGAGCGGTCCGGCCGGGGCGAGCAGGAGGTCGCGGAGCTCGGCGACACGCAGCGATGGCATGGCGCCCATGATGGCGTGCGTTGTGGGAACCCGACACCCCGACGCGGGCAACACCGTGATCCGCCTGCACGTGCATGGAGGGCATCGACAACTAGCCTCGGTCGGGTGACAGACACCCAGCAGCCCGTCGACACGGCCCCGCGCACCACGGCCGCCAAGCTGGCGGACCTCGCCGAACGCTACGACGCCGCCCGGGACGCCGAGCAGTCGGCCGTCGACAAGCAGCACGCACGCGGCAAGCGGTCCGCCCGCGAGCGCATCGAGCAGCTCCTCGACGAGGGCTCGTTCACCGAGGTCGACGCGTTCGTGCGGCACCGGTCCACCAACTTCGGTCTGGACAAGAAGCGGATCGAGGGCGACGGCGTCGTCGTCGGGCACGGCACGGTCGACGGCCGCCCGGTCTGCATCTACTCCCAGGACTTCACGGTCTTCGGCGGCAGCCTGGGCGAGGTGCACGGCCAGAAGATCACCAAGGTCATGGACCTGGCCCTGCGCACGGGCGTCCCGCTCATCGGCATCAGCGACGGTGGCGGCGCGCGCATCCAGGAGGGTGTCGCGGCGCTGACCCAGTTCGCCGAGATCTTCCGCCGCAACGTCGCCGCGTCCGGGGTGATCCCGCAGATCAGCCTCATCCTCGGCCCGTCGGCCGGCGGCGCGGTGTACTCCCCCGCCCTGACCGACTTCATCGTCATGGCCGACGGCACGTCCAACATGTTCATCACGGGCCCCGACGTCATCCGCGCGGTCACCGGCGAGGACGTCGGCTTCGAGGAGCTGGGCGGCGCCACCACGCACAACACCCGGTCCGGCGTCGCGCACTACATGGCGTCCGACGAGGACGACGCGTTCGACTACGTGCGCGCGCTGCTGACCTACCTGCCGCAGAACAACCTCACCGACCCGGTGACGTTCGACCACGTCGCGGAGCTGTCCCCCAACGAGTCGGACGAGGAGCTGGACACCCTCCTGCCCGACTCCGACAACCAGCCGTACGACATGCGGACGGTCATCGAGCACGTGCTGGACGACGGCGTACTTCTCGAGGTGCAGCCGCTGTACGCCCAGAACGTGCTGATCGGCTTCGGCCACGTCGAGGGGCACCCGGTCGGCATCGTCGCCAACCAGCCCATGTCGATGGCGGGCACCCTGGACATCAACGCCGCCGAGAAGGCCGCGCGGTTCGTGCGGACCTGCGACGCGTTCAACATCCCGGTGCTCACGTTCGTCGACGTCCCGGGATTCCTGCCCGGCACCGACCAGGAGTGGAACGGCATCATCCGCCGCGGCGCCAAGCTCATCTACGCGTACGCCGAGGCCACCGTCCCGCTCGTCACCGTCATCACCCGCAAGGCGTACGGTGGCGCGTACATCGTCATGGGCTCCAAGCAGCTCGGCGCCGACGTCAACCTGGCCTGGCCGACCGCGCAGATCGCCGTCATGGGCGCGGGCGGCGCGGTGAACATCCTGCAGCGGGGCGCGCTCAAGTCCGTCGCGGACGCGGGCGGGGACGTCGAGGCCGAGCGACGACGCCTGACCGCCGAGTACGAGGAGGCCATCGTGAACCCCTGGGACGCCGCCGACCGCGGCTACGTGGACGCGGTCATCGCGCCCGCGCAGACGCGCGCGGAGATCACGAAGGCCCTGCGGCTGCTGCGCACGAAGCGCGCCAGCCTGCCGCCCAAGAAGCACGGGAACATCCCGCTGTGAGCGAGCACGCGCACGACCACTCGGACGAGCACGACGGGCACGACGACCCGGCGCACGGCCCGGAGCCGCTGGTCGGCGTCGACCCGGCGGACCTGCACGCCGCCGTCGCCGCGCTGGCCACCGCGCTGCACGGCTACGTCGACGTCGCGGTCGGCGTCCGCGCCGAGTTCGGGTCCACCGAGGCCGACGAGGACCCCCGCGTCCTGGCCCTGGAGTCAGAGATCGGCGGCCTGAACGCGAAGCTGTACGACCTCCTGCACGAGCGTCTCGGCCTGCACGCCGACCTCACGGGCATGTCCTGGGGCGACGACGAGCACGGCGACGCGGACGCCCCGCCCAGCGACGCGGAGATCGACACGTTCCACCTCGGCTTCGTCGTCGGCCCCCCTCCCGGCACGTCGGACCTCTCGCTCGACTCCGTGCTGGACCTGGTCGAGCAGGGCGGTGCCGAGCTGGCGCAGCACCTGGTCGACGCCGGATTCGAGGTCGGCGAGTGGGGCGTGTCCCGCGGGGCCGCCGTCGCGTTCGAGGAGGACGAGCCCGACGACGAGGACGACGACGATGACTGACGCCGACGTCCAGGTCGTGCGGGGCACTCCCGACGACATGGAGCTGGCGGCCCTCGTCGCCGGCCTGATGGCGGCCGCGTCCGAGCGGGCGCGCCTCGCCGAGGTCACGGACCGGGCCGTCGCGGCGCCGTGGGCGGACCGCCGCCGCACCATGCGGGGCACCCGCGTGGGCCTGCGACCGGGCCCGGACGCGTGGCGCTGGAGCCTGCGGGGCTGACCCGATAAGCACGTGCTACCCCCCGGTAGTGTCGTGCGGGTGACTTCGACGACGACCACACCAGACCCGCGCCCCGCCTCCCCGATCGACGCGATCGCCGAGGCCTACGTGACGCAGCTCGCCACCCTCGACCCGCTGGCCGCGACCGAGATGGGCATCGCGGGCCACGACCACGAGATGACGGACCTCTCGCCGGCCGGGCTCGACGCGCTCGCGAACCTCGCCCGGACCACGCTCCAGGCGCTGGACGGCGTGTCCCCGACCGACGAGATCGACCGGATCACCCTGGCCGCCATGCAGGAGCGCCTCGGCCTGCACCTCGAGCTGCACGAGGCCGGCGAGCTGCTGCGGAACCTCAACAACATCGCGTCGCCCGTGCAGGGCCTGCGCGACGTCTTCGACCTCATGCCGACGGGCGACGTCGAGGCGTGGTCGAACATCGCAGCCCGCCTGAACGCCCTGCCCGGCGCCGTCGACGGGTACATCGAGTCCCTGCGGCTCGCCGCGAGCAACGGCGCCGTCGCGGCCGCACGCCAGGTCGAGGAGTGCGCCCGTCAGGCGGCCGAGCTGGCCGACCCGGAGACCTCGTTCTTCACCACGTTCGTCACCGGCGACGCGGTGGACTCGGTGCTCGACGAGTCCGCCGCGTGCTCGCTGGTGCGCGCCGAGCTCGAGCACGGCGCGACCGCGGCCCGTGCCGCCTACGCGACCCTCGCCGCGTTCCTCACCGACGAGCTCGCCCCGCAGGCCCCCCAGCAGGACGCCGTCGGCCGCGAGCGCTACGCCCTGTGGTCCCGCGAGTTCCTGGGCGCCACGGTCGACCTCGACGAGACGTACCGGTGGGGGCTCGAGGAGCTCGCCCGCGTCGTCGCCGAGCAGGAGGCCGTCGCCGCGCAGATCGCCGGCCCCGGCGCCTCGGTCCAGGACGCCGTCGCCCTGCTCGACCAGGACCCGACGCGCACCCTGCACGGCACCGACGCGCTCCAGGCCTGGATGCAGGAGACGTCGGACGCGGCGATCGACGCCCTCGACGGCGCGCACTTCGAGATCCCCGTGCCCGTCCTCACCCTCGAGTGCCGCATCGCGCCCACCCAGATGGGCGGCATCTACTACACCGCGCCCAGCGACGACTTCAGCCGTCCCGGTCGGATGTGGTGGTCGGTGCCGCCGGAGGTCACCACGTTCAACACGTGGCGCGAGAAGACGACGGTCTACCACGAGGGCGTCCCCGGCCATCACCTGCAGGTCGGCCAGGCCGTGTTCGAGCGCGCGACGCTGAACCGCTGGCGCCGGCTGGCGTCGTGGACCTCGGGCTACGGCGAGGGCTGGGCTCTGTACGCCGAGCGGCTCATGGCCGACCTCGGCTTCCTCGACGACCCGGGCGACCGGCTCGGCATGCTCGACGGCCAGCGCATGCGCGCCGCCCGCGTGGTGTTCGACCTGGGCGTCCACCTGGGCCTCGAGGCTCCGGAGGAGTGGGGCGGCGGCACCTGGGACGCCGACAAGGGCTGGGAGTTCCTCAAGGCCAACGTCAACATGCCCGAGGCGTTCATCCGCTTCGAGTGGAACCGGTACCTGGGCTGGCCCGGCCAGGCGCCCTCGTACAAGATCGGCCAGCGGCTCTGGGAGGAGACGCGCGACGAGGCCCGCGCCAAGGCGGAGGCCAAGGGCGAGGAGTTCTCCCTGCGCGACTTCCACGCCCGCGCGCTGGGCATGGGCGCGCTGCCGCTCGACGTGCTGAAGGCCGCGTTCGCGGGCTGACGACGAATGACGGAGGGCCGGTGGCGCGATGCCACCGGCCCTCCGTGCGTCCGGGCCCCGGACCCGGGGCGTCCCCGTCAGAGGAAGGACGAGCCGTACTTGAGCACGATCGCCGCCGCCAGCAGCACGATGAGCGCGACGGTGACGAACCAGTCGTTGCCGTGGTCGACGAACCGCCGGGCCGAGCCGCCCCACGTCCCGGGGAAGTCGATCACCCGGTCCCGCACGTTGAGCCGCGTCAGCCCTGCCCACACGAGCGTGGTGGTGACGGTGATGAGCAGGCACCACGGGCACAGGGCCTTGATGACGAAGTAGGCCTCGAAGAACAGCCACCACGCGAACAGGAAGCCGACGGTGTAGATCGCCTGGGCGCCGAGCATGAACCAGCGCGGGAACCGCACCCCGCCGAGGATGGCGACCGCCACGGTGATGACCACGGACTCGGCGGCGATCCCGAGGAACGCGTTGGGGAAGAACTCGCCGAGGATGTGCGCCTGCCACGTCAGCGCGACGGCCTTGCAGTCGATGACGGAGTTGATCGAGCACCCGAGCGCCGCGTCGGGGTTGGTCGCCAGCTTCAGGGCGTCGATCGACAGGACGAACGACGCCAGCAGGCCGAGCGCCCCCGAGATGACCATCTCGATCGCGGTCCGGGTCCGCCACGACTGGGCCGGCGGCTCGAGCAGGTCGGGGTCCGGGTCGACGTACTCGTCGTCGAGCTCGTCGATCTCGATGGGGTCGCCGTCGTGCCTGTCCTTCGCCGACGACCTCGTCGCGTCACCCACAGCGCCTCCTCCTGACCTCGGGCCGGCGGTACCGCCCGCGCGCACCCGACCACCGCGCGCCCATTGTGCCCCGCCCAGCGGTGCACCTGGCCAGGACCTTCGGCCGGCCGACGAACTAGGCTCGCCCACCGTGACCCGTCTGCTGCTCGCCTCCGCCTCCCCCGCCCGCCGCGCCACCCTGCTCGCCGCCGGGATCGAGCCGCTCGTCGCGGTGTCGGGGGTCGACGAGGAGGCCGTCCTGGCCGCGGCGACCGAGCGGTTCGGTGCGCTGGACCCCGCGGACGCGGTGCTGCTGCTGGCGCAGGCGAAGGTCGAGGACGTCTCGCGGCACCTGCCGGACGAGCTCGACGACGCGGACGACCTGCTCCTGCTGGGCTGCGACTCGATGCTCGAGCTCGACGGCGAGATCTTCGGCAAGCCGGCGGACGCCGAGCAGGCCACGGCCCGGTGGCGCACGATGCGCGGCCGGTCGGGCGTGCTGCACACCGGCCACTGGCTCATGGACGAGCGGGACGTGCCGGCCATGCTGGGCGCGACGTCGTCGACGACCGTGCGGTTCGCGAACCTGTCCGACGAGGAGATCGACGCGTACGTGGCCACGGGCGAACCGCTCGCGGTGGCGGGTGCGTTCACGGTCGACGGGCTGGGCGGACCGTTCGTCGACAGGATCGAGGGCGACCACCACGGCGTGGTCGGGCTGAGCCTGCCGCTGCTGCGCGAGCTGCTGGGCGAGGTCGGTGTCAGCATCCCGAGCCTGTGGAGCCGGTCCTGACCTAGGTCCCAGGGAATCGCGTTCCCGCAGGTGAACGATCTACCTGTGGGCCAGCCCGAGAGGCCCATCGGGGCCGGGTAGGCCGGACCCGAGAGGGGCGTCCGAGGGACACTGACATGTCGATCAACTCCGTAGCGCAGAACAACCGCTTCGTCCGCATCTCCGGTCTGCTGGCGATCATCGCCGGCGCCGTGTTCCTCGTCGCGGGCGGTGTGACGTGGGGAGCAGTCTCCAGCAACCTCAAGGCCGAGAAGATCACGGTCTCGCCCGACGCGGCCCACTTCGGCGGCTCGCTCGTCGACACCCCGTGGGAGGCGTTCGCCCAGGCGGACATCATCAAGCACCACGCCCTCACGGCGACCGGCGGCCAGACGTACGCCGAGGTCTCCACCCAGGCGAAGGCGCTCGGCGACAAGCTCACCGCTGACGGCATGTCGCCCGCCGACCAGGCCAAGGACCCCGACCTTGCCAAGCTCAACGGTCTCAAGGCCGTCGTCATGAACGGTTCGTTCCTGCGCGCGTCGCTGTTCACCTCGGTCGTCGCCTTCGGCGTCGCCGCCCTGGTGATGGGCGTCGGCGTGGTCTTCGGCCTCATCGGCTTCGCCCTGCGCCGCCTGGCGCCGGCCACGGAGCCCATCGCCCCGATCGTCGCGCCGGCCGAGGAGAACCTCCTCGCCCGCGTCTGACAGCCCGCACGACGAGCCCGGTCCCCCAGGGGCCGGGCTCTTCTGCGCCCCCACCTTGTGGCGTTCGGACAAGCGCGCGGCCGCAGGGGCGCCACCACGGCCGCGTCATCTGCGGATCCCTACAAATCAGCACCCTGGACGGTTGGCCGGATCGACAATCTTGCGGGGGCGCGGACCATGGGCACCGGTCCGACCCGTGCCGGGCGTTACGGTGAGCCGTGCCCGCCATCTCCAAGGTCCTCATCGCCAACCGCGGTGAGATCGCCGTCCGCATCGCCCGAGCCTGTCGCGACGCCCGGATCGGCTCGGTCGCGGTCTACGCCGACACCGACCGTGAGGCCGTGCACGTCCGGATCGCCGACGAGGCCTTCGCTCTCAACGGCGCCCGCGCGGCGGAGACGTACCTCGACATCTCCAAGCTGCTCGACGTGGCCCGCCGGTCCGGCGCCGACGCCGTGCACCCCGGCTACGGGTTCCTCGCCGAGAACGCCGCGTTCGCGCAGGCCGTCCTCGACGCCGGGCTGGTGTGGATCGGTCCCCCGCCGTCGGCCATCGAGTCGCTGGGCGACAAGGTCAGCGCGCGGCACATCGCGCAGAAGGCCGGCGCCCCCCTGGTCGCGGGCACCCCGGAGCCGGTGCAGGGCGTCGACGAGATCCACGCGTTCGTCGCCGAGCACGGCCTGCCCGTCGCCATCAAGGCGGCGTTCGGCGGCGGCGGGCGCGGCCTGAAGGTCGCGCGCGAGTCCGACGAGATCGACGAGATGTTCGAGTYGGCCACGCGCGAGGCCGTCGCGGCGTTCGGGCGCGGCGAGTGCTTCGTCGAGCGCTACCTGGACCGGCCGCGGCACGTCGAGACGCAGTGCCTCGCCGACGCCCACGGCACGGTGGTCGTCGTCTCCACGCGCGACTGCTCGCTGCAGCGCCGCCACCAGAAGCTGGTCGAGGAGGCGCCCGCGCCGTTCCTCACCGGGGCCCAGCGCGCCATGCTCGTCGAGTCGTCGAAGGCGATCCTGCGCGAGGCCGGCTACGTCGGCGCCGGGACCTGCGAGTTCCTGGTGGCCGCGGACGGCACCATCTCGTTCCTCGAGGTCAACACGCGCCTGCAGGTCGAGCACCCCGTCACCGAGGAGATCAGCGGCATCGACCTGGTCCGCGAGCAGCTGCGCATCGCCGCCGGTGAGCCGCTGGGCTACGACCACGTGGAGACGCGCGGCCACTCGATCGAGTTCCGGATCAACGGCGAGGACCCGGGCGCGGGCTTCCTGCCGGCCCCCGGCCGCATCAGCACGCTGCGCTTCCCCTCGGGCCCCGGCGTCCGCGTCGACTCGGGCGTGGCCGAGGGCGACAGCATCTCCGGGCTGTTCGACTCGATGATCGCCAAGGTCATCGTCACCGGCGCCGACCGGCCGCAGGCGCTCGCCCGGGCCCGGCGCGCGCTGGCGGAGCTCGAGGTGGTCGGCATCCCGACCGTCGTCCCGTTCCACCGCGCGGTGCTCGAGGCCGAGGCGTTCGCGCCGACCGACCCCGCGCAGCCGTTCTCCGTGCACACCYGCTGGATCGAGACCGAGTTCGCCGAGACGGTCGCGGCGCTGGCCCCGGCGGCGCCGCCGGAGGACGACGAGGACGACGAGCCCGCCGCCCTCGAGCGCGTGGTCGTCGAGGTCGGCGGCAAGCGGCTCGAGGTCGTGCTGCCCGCCGCGCTGGCCCTCGGTCGCGGGC